>DASTHJ010000448.1:0-6884 GCA_035718265.1 Steroidobacteraceae bacterium
CGTCGGCGGCGATGGCGTGAACCTCATCAAGGGCCGGCGCATGCGCACCGATTCGATGGTCGGCAATCGCGCCGTTTCGCTGATCATGGACATCGACAACCTGCGCTTCGTCGAGCTCGACGAACGCAAGAAGGTGGCGACGGTCACGCCGCTGGCGACGATCGCCGACGAGCTCGCCAAGGTGAGTGCCGGCGCCATGCAGGCGACGTTGACGCCCACCGCGCAGCAGAAGACGGTCTCGGGTTTTCCGTGCACGGTGCACGACGTGCGGGTGTCGCTGCCGTTCTCGCCCATGGGCCAGTCGGGCCAGGGCATGGACATGACCATGGTGCTGTCCGGAACGGTGTGCCTGTCCAGGGCCGTGCCGGGCCTGGCGGATTACCAGGCGTTCTATCGCGCCGCCGCCGACTCCGGTTTCATCTTCGGCAATCCGGCGGCGGCCAGGTCGCCGACCGGCGCGGCGCAGGCCAAGGCCTACGCCGCGCTCACGAACAAGATGGCCGAGGCCGGCATGGCGCTCGAGAGCCACGTGACCATCGGTGCGAGTGGTGACAATCCGATGGCCGGCATGATGGCGAAGCTGGCCGCCAGCGACATCACCACCACGGTCACGAAGATCGAGCCGGGGGACGTGCCGGCGGACAAACTGGACATCCCCGCCGGCTACAAGGTCAAGATGCAGAAGTAGCTAGGGCTGCGCGCCGCGCGCCTGCTTCACCAGCCGCACGAACTCGGCGCGATAGCCGTCGCTGTCGTCGCCGAGCGCGCCCTCCGCCTCCTCGATGACGTCGTCGTAGCGCAGGTCGCCGGTGTACGTGCCGCCGCGCAGCAGCTGCGCGAAGCCCGCGACCGCGACCGCGAACCGCACGTCGCGCCGGATCGCCGCGTTCTGCGCGGGCATCTCCTTTTCGATGGTCTGCTGCAGCAGCTTCGATTCACGGCCGTCGGGCAGCTTGTAGCGGATCTTGAGGAAGCCCCACTCGCCCGACGAACCGCGCGGGCGGCCGCGCCGCACCGCCGACTCGTCCGAACCGTAGCGCAGCGGGTCGATCATGGTCGCCCCGGAGCTCACCGGCGTGATCTCGTAGATGGCGGTCACCGTGTGACCGGCGCCGATGTCGCCGGCGTCCACCGCGTCGTTGTTGAAGTCCTCACGCCGCAGCGCGCGCGTCTCGTATCCCACCAGCCGGTACTCGGCGACGGTCGCGGGGTTGAACTCCACCTGCAGCTTCACGTCCTTGGCGATCGTGAACAGCGAGCCGGTGGCTTCCCTGACCAGCACCTTGCGCGCCTCGTCCAGGCTGTCGATGTAGGCCGCGACGCCGTTGCCGTTCTGCGCCAGCGCCTGCGCCAGCTCGTCGCGGTAGTTACCCATGCCATAACCCAGCACCGACAGGAAAATCCCCTGCTCGCGCTTGCGCTCGACGAAGCCCTTCAGCTCCTCGGTGCTGTCGATGCCGACGTTGAAGTCGCCGTCGGTGGCCAGCAGGATGCGGTTCACGCCACCCTTGCGGAAGCTGGATTCGGCCAGTTGATAGGCGAGCTTGATGCCCTCGGCGCCCGCGGTGGAGCCGCCTGCCTGCAGCCGCTGCAGCGCGTCGAGGATCTTCTGCTTGTCGCGCACCGGCGTCGGATCGAGCACCTTGCCCGCCGAGCCGGCGTACACCACGATGCCCACCGTGTCGCTCGGCTTCAAACTACCGAGCAGCAGCTCCATGGACTTGACGGCCAGCGGCAGCCGGTCCGGCAAGCTCATCGAGCCGCTCACGTCGAGCAACAGCACCAGGTTCGCGTCGGGCTGCTGCCCAGGCGGGATCTCGTAGCCCTTGATGCCGATGGTCACGAGCTTGCGGCCCTTGCCCCAGGGCGAATCGCCGACCACCACCGTGGGCTTGAAGGGCTGGGCGCGGGATTCCGCGGCCGGCCACGAGTAATCGAAGTAGTTCACCATCTCCTCGACGCGCACCGCGTCCTTCTGCGGCAGCACGCCGGCCTGGAGCTGGCGGCGCACGAAGCTGTACGAGGCGGTATCGACGTCCGCGGCGAACGTGGACACCGGCTCCTCGGCGGCGCGCTTCACGGGATTGACGTCGAAGTGCGGGAACTTGTCGCGCCCGACGTATTCCTGGGGCGCCGCTTCCTGGGGCGCGGCGGGCGGTGCGAATCCGAACCTCGTCTTCGCCTGCCCGGCGATGCTCACGCCCGGCACGCGCTGCAGGGCCTCGGCGCTGTCCTGGTCCGGGTAGTCGCCTGCGTCTTCCGCGGAGATCGAGTCGATCACGCCGACCGCCTCGCGCTTCACCTCCAGCGACGATTGCAAGGGCCCGCGCGTGCCGGTCACCACGACTTCCTGTTCCTGCGTCGCTTCTTCACCGGTCGCCGGCCGCGCGGTGGGCCCGGGCGCATTCTTCGGCGCGGCGGCTGCCTGCCGCGCGCGCCGTTCATCCTGGACCGGCGTCGGCGCCGCGGACTCGACGCGCGCCTCGGCGTCGGCGGGCTCGGCCGCCGGCGGCGTCTGCGCGGGCTGGCTGGCGGCCGCTTCCGGCCGGATGTTCGCCGGAACATCCGCTCGCGCCATCTGCGGATGCTCGCGCAGCGTGTTCCAGACCAGCGAGCCGCCGACGATCGCGAGACAGACGCTCGCGGCGCCGCCGATCAGCATCGGACGTGAATACCAGGGCATGACATCTCTCCTCTGTGATTGCGAGGAGAGACGCAGTACGCCTGACAAACCTTGGAACCGCGAATGCCCGGACGGCGCGTCCGCGGGCGCGGCGCCGGTGCCGGCAGCCGCGTGCACGCGCGCGAATTCCTCGAGCGCGGCGCGGCGCGCGGCCAGGCGCGCCCGGGGGTCCGGCGCGGGCGGAACATCCTGTTCCAGCAGTTTTTCGATCGGGGATTTCATACGCTTTGACTGATCCTGGCCTCGCGTTTGCCCATGTGCTTGCGAATGGTGTGAATCCGCCAGGAGATCGTGGATTCGGAAACCCCGAGCACCGCGCCCGCCTCCGCGTGGCTCATGCCCTCGGCGTGCACCAGCAGCGCGGTCTCCTTCATGCCTTCGCCCAGCTCCTCGAGCGCCGCGAGCAGCTGTGCGAGGTAGACCTGGTCCTCCGCGCGGGAGTCGTCGGTCAGCGCCGCGGACTCCAGCAGCTCGTCGTGTTCGTGACGGGCCTGCCCGCGTTTCCAGTCCTGCGCACAACTGATGACCAGCCGGTACAACCAGGTCGCGAACGCCGCCTGGAACCGGTACTGCGCCAGGCTGCCGGCAAGCTTGATGCAGGCGAGCTGCGCGATGTCCTCGGCATTGGCGCGGTCGCGGCACCATCGCCACGCGAACCGGAAGATGGTGTCGTAGTGCAAGTCCAACAGCTCGCCGAAGGCAGCGGATTCCCCGGCCTGGGCGCGGCGTATTAGGTCTTGTTCTTCCATCCCGGTCGTCGTGCTCTCATGAGTTGGACGCGGCGACTCGTCGGAACCTTGGAACGGCCGCCGTGGCAGGCCGGGGCTTACCTGGCGAGGGGCCTGATCCGGATGTTGCGGAACCAGATGGGCTGGCTCTCGGCCTGCAGGGCGATGTGCCCGAAGGAGAGCTGCAGCGGCGCCCCGGCCGCGAGCAGCGCCTGCGCATCGGGGTCGCGCGGATCGAGCTGCGGCCGCTGGTAGCGCAGCACCTCGACGCCGTTGATGCGGTGGATCACCTCCTCGTTGCCATGCACCTCGATTTCGGCGCTCACCCACTCGTCCAGCGGGAAGAACTTCGAGCTCGAATCGACGATGTGGTCCTCGAGCAGCCTGCCGCGCATCTCGAGGTTGGTCCCCGGCGTGCAGACGTTGCCGGTCTGCCGGCCGGCGCTGGCGCCGTCGGCCAGGAACTGGAATTCCAGGCTGACCGGGAACGACTGCTCCAGCCGCATGCTGAGCGGCGACTGCGAATGGATCATCACGCCGCTGTTGAGCTTGGCCCAGGGCGGGGAGTCCTCGACGGCGCGGCCGACGAACTTGTACTCCAGCCGCAGGATGTAGTTCGAATAGGCCTGGTTGGAATACAGGTGGCCGAACTGGCCGTCGAACCTGCCGTACTTGTCGTACGACACCTTGATGACGCCATTCTCGACGCGGAACGTATCGGCGTAGTTTTCGCCCACCGGGTGATTGGCGATCTTCGGCGTCCAGCCCGCGAGGTCATGACCGTTGAACAGCGATTTCCAGCCGGCGTCGGCATCCGCGGCGCCCCCGTTCGCCGCGGCCTGCGCCGACGCGATCGGCGCGATGCACGCCAGCAAGACCACCGTTGCGATTCTGTGCCCCATGTGATGTCTCCGTGATGCGCGGCTGAGCATAGCTCAAGGCACGGAACCGGACCGCCGGGGAAAACGGCCCGCGGCTGGCAGCTCCGCTGGTGGGCATGTGACCGGGTGGTCGTCGCGCGAGACTTGGCGGCAGCGTCCAGATAGTTAGAGCTGCCGGGTCTTCACCGGCAGATTCGCGCGTTCGTCAATCGGCATCGCGGCACAGATGGTGCGCGCCCGTACGCCGACGTGGTCGTGCGCAGCATCAACGCGGCCATGTCGCGAGACATCGCGCCACGCGCGCGCGGACAAAGCAGTCAATGGCCGGGACAGCGGTGTGTACGTATGGACAGCGCCGCCTGCGTGCGTAACTTGATAGGCGCCTCACAGGGGGATCTCGTTTGACGACGCTGGTCGCGCCGATGCGCGGCCATCGCGATCCATGGAGTGGCAACTGAAGTGCACGGAACGCACGACTTCGCCTGCGCGCGCGCGTTCCGCGCACCTCACGTTCCTGGATCCGGGCGAGCCATTGGTCATGGTGCTACCAGGAGAAACTGCTATGTCCCGTCCTTCACGATGGATGTTGGCCGCGTTGCTGGCGCTCGCCGGCGCTTCGCACGCGATGGCGCAGTCCGCGAGCTGCAACATCACCTATACCTGGCCCTCCTGGGTCGGTGGCAACGGATTCGGCGCGAGCATCGACATCCGCAACACGGGCGCGGCCATCACCGACGGCTGGGCGCTGGTGTTCAACTTCCCGAACGGCCAGCAACTGCAGAACGGCTGGCCGGTCAGCGTCACGCAGTCCGGCGCCACGGTCACCGTGGCCAGTAATGCCGACTGGAACAAGGCGATCCCCACGAACGGCACGTTCAACGTCGGCTTCAATGGCACCTTCAACGGCGCCAACAATCCGCCGACCGCGTTCACGCTGAACGGCACGGCCTGCTCGATCGGCAACGATACGAATACGCCGCCGAGCGTGAGTCTGACCAGCCCCACCGCCGGCCAGAATTTCGCGACCGGCGTCGCCGTGCCGCTCGCGGCCAGCGCCACCGACAACGGCGCCGTGGTGCGCGTGGAGTTCCGCGTCGACGGCAACCTGGTCAGCACGGACAGCAGCGCACCGTACAGCTTCAGCGCGACCGGTCTCGCCGCAGGCACGCACTCGGCCACCGCCACCGCCGTGGACAACGGCAATCCCGCGCTGAGCACCACGAGTGCGGCGGTGTCCTTCACCGTCGCGGGCGGCGGGAATAACCCACCCACCGTGTCGCTGAGCTCGCCAGGCGCCGGACAATCGTTCGCCGCGGGCGCCGCCATCCCGCTCGCGGCCACGGCCTCCGACGACGGCGGTGTGGTACGCGTGGAATTCCGCATCGACGGCAATCTCGTGGGCAGCGACACGAGCTCGCCGTACACGTTCAGCGCCACCGGCGTCGCCGCCGGCAGCCACTCGGTCACGGCCACGGCGATCGACAACGGCAACCCTGCGCTGAGCACGACCAGCGCGGCCGTCAGCTTCACGGTCGGCAGCTCCGGCACGGTGTGGCGCGTGAATCCGCAGGGCCGGATCACGAAGAACGGCACGGTGTTCCCGGTCCGCTGCGGCAACTGGTTCGGTCTGGAGGGACGCCACGAACCCTCGAACGATCCCACGAATCCGAGCGGCGCGCCCATGGAGCAGTACATCGGCAACACGTTCTGGGCGAACGGCGGTGCCGGCACCGGGCGCACCATCCAGCAGACCATGCAGGAAATCAGCGGCATGGGCATCAACATGATCCGGCTGCCGCTGGTGCCGCAGACGCTGAATGCCAATGACCCGCAAGGCACCGGCAGCGTGCTGAAGAATCATCCCTCGGTGCGCATCGCGAACTCGCGCCTGGCGCTCGAGACCATGATCACCAGCGCGGCCGCGAACAACATCGCGGTGCTGCTCGACATCCACTCCTGCTCCAACTACGTGGGCTGGAGAGCGGGGCGCCTCGATGCGCGGCCGCCCTACGTGGATCGCGACCGTGACAACTACGACTTCACGCGTGAGGATTCCTCGTGCGCGGCGTCCGGCAACCCGTCCGGCGTCACGCGCATCCAGGCGTACGACACCGCGCTGTGGCTCGACACCCTGCGCACGCTGGCCGGACTCGGCGCGCAGCTCGGCGTCGACAACATCATCGGCATCGACATCTTCAACGAGCCCTGGGACTACACCTGGTCGGAGTGGAAGTCGCTGTCCGAGCAGGCGTACGCGGCCATCAACGAGGTGAATCCCAACACGCTGATCTTCGTCGAGGGCAATTCCGCGACGGCCGGCAACCAGGACGGCACGCCCGACACGGTCTCGCAGCGGCCGCACGGCGAGGAGCTCACCGTGCCGAACTGGGGCGGCAACCTGTTCGAGGCCGGCGCGAATCCGCCCGACATCCCGAAGGAGCGCCTGGTGCTCTCACCGCACGTCTATGGACCCTCCGTGTTCGTGCAGAAGAGCTTCATGGATCCGGCGCAGCCGCAGTGCGCGGGACTCGAAGGCGACGCCGCCGGTGACGCGCAATGCAACATCGTCATCAATCCCGAGCTCGAGCGCAG
>DASTHJ010000449.1:0-2459 GCA_035718265.1 Steroidobacteraceae bacterium
GGGTCGAACTGCCGGTCCGGGAAGTGATCCAGCAGGTTGAACATGGCGCTGCTCAGCAGGTGCACGTCGCTCGCCACCAGCGGTTCGAGGAAGCCCGCCGCGGCGCCGATGGCGACCACGTTCTTGTCCCACGCCTCGCGACGGCGGCCGTTCGCGAACGAGGTCAGCCGCGGCGCCGCGAGCAGCGTACCGACGCCCGCCGTGAATTCCGCGCGCGCGGCCTCTTCGTCCTGGTGGGCGCTCGACCACACCTGGCCGATGCCGGCCAGCGACTGCAGCGGCATGCGCCATTGCCAGCCCGCAACCCGCGCCTGGATGCGCACGCAGGGCGCGCGGGTTTCCTCGAGCGCGGCCGGCGCCGCGAGCTGCCGGTCGCAGGGCAGCCACTGTTTCCAGTCCTCGAACGGGACGCCGAGGATCTCGCCGATGAGCTGCGCGCGCGTGCCGCTCGCGTCGATGAACAGGTCGGCGCGCAGCGTCCCGCCGTCGGCGAATTTCAATTCTTCGAGCAGCCCGTCCTCGCGGCGCGTGGCGTCGACCAGCTTGCGCTCCAGGCGGATCACGCCGGCGCGTTCGGCCACCGAGCGCAGGTAGCGCGCCGCGAGCGCCGAATCCACGTGCAGCGCATAGCGCAGGTGCTGCGCGACGCCGAGTGCATTGGTCGGGAAGATGAAGCGGTTGGTCGACGCCATCGAGGCCTCGAGGCTGAACAGCTCGAGCCGGGGATTGAGCCCGAGCGCGCGGGCCTTGTGCCAGAAGTGATAGAAGGGCCGCCGTTCGATCAGCGCACCGAAGGCGCCGAGCGGATGCCAGAAGCTCTCGCCGGCCGCGCCCCAGTCGCTGAAGCGGCGTGCCAGGCTGTACGTGCTCTGCGTCTTGTCGACGAAGTCGTTCTGCTCGATGCCGAGATGCTTCAGCAGGTCGAGCAGCGCGGGCTGGGTGGCCTCGGCCATGCCGGCGCTGACCGGCTCGGGGGACTCGACGACGTGGATCGAACATTGCCCGCCCAGCTTGCGCGCCAGGATCGCAGCCGCAGTCCAGCCGGCGATGCCACCGCCAACGATGGCGATGCGCCTGATTCTTCGATCCGGTTCCGACACGACAAACCCCCTGACCCAGTGCGCGGCGAGTCTGGCTGCCTCACCGGAAACCTGTCAACGAATCAACTGTTAACTCTCGAAATTCTGCGGAAGACAGCATAGTCTGTCGGCGCCAAAAAACAGGAGTCCTCGATGTCTTCTTCCATGTCTCTTGTCCGGTCCAAACCGGTCGCCGCGCTGATGCTGGCGCCGCTTCTGCTGCTGTTCGGGTGCAAGGATGCGACCAAGGAAGAGTCCGCCGCCGCCAAGGCCGAGGATCCGGCCGCGGTCCATCCCGAGATCTGGCCCTCCCCCAAGTGGCCGTTCGAGAAGGACGCGGCACTCGAGGAAAAAGTGGCGGCGCTGCTCGCGAAAATGACCGTCGAGGAAAAGGTCGGCCAGGTCATCCAGGGTGACATCGCCAGCATGACGCCCGAGGACATGAAGAAATACCACCTGGGCTCGATCCTGGCGGGTGGCGGTTCCGCGCCCGGCGGCAACGAGCGCGCGCCGGCCAAGGACTGGCTGAAGCTCGCCGACGAGTTCTATGCCGCCTCCATCGACACCAGCAATGGCGGCGTCGGCATTCCGATGATCTGGGGCATCGATGCCATGCACGGCCACAGCAACATCGTCGGCGCCGTGCTGTTCCCGCACAACGTCGGCCTCGGCGCCACGCACGACCCGAAGTTGTTAGGCGAGATCGCCCGCGTCACCGCCGAGCAGGTGCGCACCACCGGCATCGAGTGGACCTTCGCGCCCACCGTCACGGTGCCGCAGGACGATCGCTGGGGGCGCGCCTACGAGGGTTATTCCGAGGACCCGGGCCTGGTCGCTTCCTATGCCGGAGTGTTCGTGCGCGGCCTGCAGGGCGACCCCGCATCGCCGGACTTCCTGCGCGGACAACACGTGATCTCCTCGACCAAGCACTTCCTGGCGGACGGCGGCACGGAGAACGGCCGCGACCAGGGCGACGCGAAGATCCCGGAAACCGAGCTGCGCGACATCCACAATGCGGGCTACGTGCCGGCCATCGAAGCCGGCGTGCAGACCATCATGATCTCGTTCTCGAGCTGGAACGGCGTCAAGCACACCGGCAACAAGGGCCTGATCACCGACGTGCTCAAGAACCGCATGAACTTCGACGGCTTCACCGTCGGCGACTGGAACGCGCACGGCCAGGTGCCGGGCTGCACCAACGACAACTGCCCGCAGGCGCTCAACGCCGGCATCGACATGTACATGGCGCCGGATTCCTGGCGCGGGCTGTACGAGAACACGTTGAAGCAGGTCAAGGACGGCACCGTCCCGATGGAGCGCCTCGACGATGCGGTCTCGCGCATCCTGCGCGTGAAGTTCCGCGCCGGCATCTTCGACGCA
>DASTHJ010000450.1:0-3761 GCA_035718265.1 Steroidobacteraceae bacterium
CGCCGATGTACGGCACGGCCGCGGCGATGCGCGGATCGGCGGCGGCGGTGAAATAGGTCTCGATGCCGCCCTTGGAGATTCCGGTGAGCCCGATGCGCTTCGCGTCCACGTCCCGGCGCGTCGCGAGATAGTCGACCAGCCGCATCACGTCCCAGCTGCTGTCGTAGTAGAACGGATGGCCTTCGCCGGTCTTGAACGCGCGCGCGATGGCCTCGTTGTATGCCGCGGCGCCGCTGCCCGCCTGGGTGCGCTCGCCGTGGAAACGGCCGTCGATGGCCACGCCGATGAATCCCGCCTTCGCGGCCTCGAGCACGATGGTCGCGATCTGGCCGCTGTCCTTGTTGCCGCCGGTGCCGTGCAGCGCGATGACCACGGGACGCGGCCCTTTGAAAGAGCGCGGATCCGGCAGCAACAGATAGCCCGGCACGCGCTCGGTGGCGTCCGACGAGAACCAGAAATGGATTTTCCGCAGACCTTCCACCGGCGCAAGCTCGGTCAGCTCGGCCTTTGGCGGCACATGGGGCCGGTCGATCACCTGCAAGTAGGCGGCGCGCGTGTCGGAAATCGCATCGGCTGACGCGGGCAGCGCGAACAGCAGCGCGAGCAAGGCAACGGCAAACTTCTTCATGACGTGGACACCCTGGAAAACCCGGCGCGGGATTATGCGTCAGCCGTCGATCTGCACCAGCTTCATGCGTCCGGAAGCGCCGCTCTTGATGGTCACCTGTGCCTTGCGCACGCCGAAGTGCTGCGCGACCAGCTCGATGACCGCGGCATTCGCCTTGCCGTCCACGGGCGGCGCCTTGACGCGCGCCTGCCAGGTGCCGTCGGCGAGTTCGGTGAGCTCTTCGACGCGCGAGCCCGGCTTCACCTTGAGTCGGAGAGTGCGCATGCGCAAAGCCTAGCAGTTGAGCGCGGCCACGCGCCCGTGTTCAAAATGGCGGTCATGAAACCCAGTGCCAGCGGTCGCATCCTGATGTGGCGCGGCGGCAGCCTGTGGATCGGCCAGGCGGGCGAGCCGGCGGAAATGCACGCCCATCATGCCGTGCAGGTCACACTGCCGGCTCGCGCACCCGGCGCGCGGCTGCGGCTGCCCGACGGCGACTGGAAAACATATTCGGCCGCCATCGTCGCCGCGGAGCAGTCGCACGCTTTCGATGCGCGCGGGCAGACCATGGTGCAGCTCTTCGTCGAACCGGAATCGCGCGAAGGGCGCATGCTGCAGGCTCGCTGCCAGGAAGCCGGCATCCTCGAGCTGCCGGAGGGCGAATTGTCGAACGAAGTGCAGGCGCTCGCCCGCGCTTATGAGGCGCGCGCCACGGACGAGGCGCTCATGAAGCTGGCGCGCGAGGCGATCGGCAAACTCGCCGGCTCCGACGGGAAGTCCGCGCTGCCACCCGACGCGCGAATCACGAAGGCGACAGACCTGATTCGCGCGCGGCTCAGTGGACCGATGACACTCGAGTCCATCGCCAAGGCCGTGCACCTCTCGCCGGATCGCTTCCGCCACCTGTTCGTGCAGGAGACGGGAGTAGCGTTTCGCCCCTATGTGCTCTGGCTGCGGTTGGAGTGCGCGTTGCAGGCGTATGTCGGCGGCAGCTCGCTCACCGAGGCCGCGCATCGCGGTGGATTTGCCGATTCGGCGCACTTTTCCCGCACCTTCCGGCGCATGTTCGGCATCGCACCCGCCAGCGTCCGCCCGGAATAGCCGTTTCGTTCAAGTACCTCCGGGAGCGCGTCCGTACATTGCGCGCATCGTCAACACCCAACCGGAGAACTGTCATGAACAACGAAGCGAAGAAGAGTCCCTGTGGTTGCCAGAACTGCGCCGGCGCCAGCTGCAATTGCGGTTGCCGGAAGCCGGCGGCGCAGGGTTGCGCGTGCGGTGCGGAGTGCCGTTGCGGCGACTCCTGCGCGTGCAACACGCGCCAGGCCGGCTGAAGCATCGAGGAACCGCGAGCCCCTTGGCTGGGAAGCTCACTCGCGGGGGTAGCGACTGAAGTGGGCCCGCGGTCCCTCGAATTCCTGTCGTCAGACCAGCCGCGCGGCGCCCGCCTCCAGCAGCGCGTGCGCCGCGTCGGCGAACGTACGGGCGAGATCCCGGTCCAGCGCGATCATGGCCGACTGCTGGAATTGCGTGCCCATCACGATGAGATCCGCGCCGTTCAGGCTCTCGGAGAACCACGGCGGCGGCGGCCACGGCAGCGGCCACTGGATGCGCAGGCCATTGCCGCAGACCTCGTCGACGAACCGGGCGACGTGCGCGGCCACGATGAGATTGCCCGGCTCGCCGCCGGGCCGCGGAATCAGGTCCGCCAGCTCGCAGACGTCGGTCATGCGTTCCGTGAATTCGAGGATCACCGAGGCCAGGAACGCCGAGCGCGGCGGCAACGGCGGGTGGTTCATCGCGCTGGATTGCGGGTCGCCGCCGATGACATCCCAGATTTCCGGGTGCTTCTCCGCGATGATGCGCCACAAATTGGTGCCCTGCCCCGCGCCCAGCACCGAGCGCTCCAGCGCCTTGCGGATGTACGGCGCCAGTGGGCCCGGCGGTTCCTCCGGGCTGTCTGGATTGGCGTAACCCGTGGTCAACTGGCTCACCAGCGCCGCCAGCGCCCGCACCGACAGGTGCTTGGGCGGCGGCTTGGGGCCAGGCTTGCCGGGGACCATGCTGAACGGTGCGGCTGCGGTCATCGTCTCCTCCGCTGCTAGCTGAGCTGCGACGGGGCGGAGACTGGACCCAAGAAGCCGCACGCGCGATGTACGGACCCTGATCTTGCGCTGACTTGTCTATGATTCGCCTGAGGAAAAAGCTCGGCGGGTGCATGGAGCGGCGGGAAATCCAATTCGACGGCTGGCGGGTGGATTTCACGTCCGGTGAAATCACGAAGGACGGCCACACGCAGCGCCTGCAGGACCAGCCGCTGCAGATCCTCGACGAGCTGACGCAACACGCGGGCCAGGTGGTCACGCGCGAGACGCTGATCGCGCGGCTCTGGCCCAAGGGCGTGGTGGAGTTCGACACCGGACTCAATACCGCGGTGCGCAAGCTGCGCCAGGCGCTGGGCGACGATCCTGACGCGCCGCGCTACATCGAGACGTTGCCGCGCAAGGGCTATCGGTTCATCGCGCCGCTCGCGGCCGGGCCGCGCCCCGCGGCGCCGGCTCCCGGCCCGGCGGTCAGGGCTTCCGTCGCGGCACCAGCCGCGGCGCCACCTGAAGATGGTGCAACTGCCGGACGCCGGGCCTCCGATCGCCATGCCCCCATCAAGCGGCTGGCCTGGGGCTTCGGCAGCCTGCTCGCGGCGCTGATCCTCGCCGTGATCGCCTGGCGCATGCCGGGCAAGTTGTTCCAGGCGAAGTCGGCGAACGCCCTGCCGACCATCGTCGTGCTGCCGCTGGTGGACATGTCGCTGGATCAGAACGAGCAGGCGCTGTGCGACGGCCTCACCGAGGAGCTCTCGAACTGGCTGGCGCACATCCCGACGCTGCGCGTCGTCGCCCGCACCTCGGCGTTCGCGTTCAAGGGCAAGGCCGCGGACGTGCGCGAGATCGGCCGGCAGCTCGACGCCACGCACGTGCTCGAGGGTTCGCTGCGCCGCTCGGGCAACCAGCTGCGGATCACCACGCAGCTCATCGAAGCCGCCACCGGCCTGCACATCTGGTCGAAATCCTTCGACCTGCCCATCGGCGACATCTTCCTGATCGAGGACACCGTGTCGCGCTCGGTGGCCGACGCGCTGCACCTGCAGCTGGCGACC
>DASTHJ010000451.1:0-4533 GCA_035718265.1 Steroidobacteraceae bacterium
TCTCGCGCAACGCCGCGTCCGCATAGTCGCCGGTCACCACCGAGCTGCCGATCGCCTTGAGCAGCACCAGGCGGATGCGGCCGGCGGCCACCTTCTTGTCGATCTTCATCTTCTCCGCAAGCGTGGCGGCTGGCACCCCGCTGACGTCTACCGGCAATCCGAACCGCCTGAGCGCCGCCTCGACCCGCTCGACGTCCGCGGCAGTGACCCAGCCGAGCCGCCGGGACATGTCGGCCGCCAGGAGCATGCCGACGCCGACGGCCTCACCGTGCAGCCAGCTCGAATAATTGGTCGCGCTTTCGATGGCGTGACCGAAAGTGTGGCCGAGATTGAGCAGCGCACGGTCACCCTGTTCGCGCTCGTCGCGCCCCACGATTTCGGCCTTGATCTCGCAGGAACGCCTGATGGCGTGGGTGAGCGCGTCGGTGTCCCGCGCCAGCAACTGCTCCGCGTGCGCCTCGAGCCAGTCGAAGAATTCCGGGTCGACGATCAATCCGTACTTGATGACTTCGGCGAGCCCAGCGCGCAATTCGCGATCCGGCAGGGTCTTCAAGGTGTTCGTATCCGCAAACACGGCGGCTGGCTGGTGGAAGGCCCCGATGAGGTTCTTGCCGCCGGGATGATTGACCCCTGTCTTGCCGCCCACCGAGGAGTCCACCTGGGCGAGCAGCGTGGTCGGCACCTGCACGAAGGCAATGCCGCGCTGGTAGCAGGCAGCCGCGAAGCCCGCCATGTCCCCGACGACCCCACCGCCGAGCGCCACCACACAGGCATCCCTCGCGAAGCGATTGGCGATGAGCACGTCCAGCATGCGCGACACGTTCGAAAGCGTCTTGTGTACCTCGCCGTCGGGCAGTTCCACCTCGATGCATCGGCGCGGCGCGAGCGAGCGGGCCAGCTTGTCGGCATACAAGGGACCGACGGTGGTATTGGTCACGAGCAGCACGTCCCGGGCCGGAATGGCTCGATCGAGCGCATCGATCTGCTCCATGGCGCCGGCGCCGATGTAGATCGGGTAACTGCGAAGTCCAAGGTCTACGTCGAGGCGTTGCACGTCGTTCCGCGGGGTCGTGATGGACAGTCCAAGTATAGGGGCCTTCAGGTCTTGCTCCGCGCGGCCTTGAAGGCGGCGTAAATCGAGTCGGCCACCAGGTGCACCTTGCGCCCATCGGTCGGTACCGCGATATCGGCCAAGGCTTCGTACAGCGGCTCGCGAACGGCCATGAGCTCGGTGAGCTTGGTCAACGGATCCACGTCGTGCAGCAGCGGGCGATTGCGACCCTGGCGCACTCGTTCGACCTGCTGCTCCAGGGACGTGCGCAGGTACGCGACGAAGCCACGTTCGTGCAGGACCTTGCGATTCTCCTCGAGCAGGATCGCACCACCGCCGGTCGCCAGCACGATCGGGCTTTCGCGCGTCACGTCCTCGATGACCTCGCGCTCGCGCATCCTGAAGCCGGCTTCGCCCTCGCGCGAGAAAATGTAAGAGATGTCCACGCCGGTACGCGCCTCGATCTCCGCGTCGCTGTCGCGGAATGGCGCGCGCAACAGCCGGGCCAGGTGCTTGCCGACCGCGGTCTTGCCCGAACCCATCGGGCCGATCAGGAAGATATTCGAGCTTCGCGAGGACATGGCGCGCGAGCATAGCGGAAAAGAAACGGCCGCCCGAGGGCGGCCGCTTCGACAGGCGAGACTGGAAGGAATCAGTAGACGCTGACGCCCTCGCGCAGGATCTTCGGGGTGACGAAGATCAGCAGCTCGTCCTTGTTGTTGGTGCGACCGGTGGTCTTGAAGATGCGACCCAGCACCGGCACGTCGCCGAGGTAGGGCACCTTTTTCTCCGTCTCGCGGCGCTCGGTTTCGAGGATGCCGCCGAGCACCACGGTCTGGCCGTCGTTCACGAGCACCTGCGTGGTGATTTCACGCGTGTCGATCGACGGTACCTGTTGACCCGCGCCGCCGACGATCACCTGGCCGACGCTGTCCTTCTTGACGTTGAGGTCGAGGATGATGCGGTTGTCAGGCGTGATCTGCGGCGTGACCTTGAGTGCGAGCACGGCCTTCTTGAAGGACACCGTGGTGGCACCGGAAGAGGCGGATTCCTGGTAGGGAATTTCCACACCCTACTCGATGCTCGCTTCACGCTGGTTCGCCGTGATGACGCGCGGGGTCGAGATCACTTCGCCGCGGCCCTCGGCCTGCGCAGCCGACAGCTCGAGGTCGATCAGGAAGTCCTTGCCCAGCAGCATGTAGGCGATGCTGCCGGCGGGACTCGAGACCGGAAGGTTCACGTTGTAGCGCGGCGGCGGAACGCCCGGCGAGTCCGAGAACACGAAGGGCACGCCGTCGTTGTTCGGGTCGGTATCGTTGGCGCGGTCCAGGAAATCGGCCATGGCCGTGTCGTTCGCCAGTGCCGAACCGCTGGTGTAGCCCAGGTTGTTGCTGAAGAAGTCGAAGCCCGAGAAACCGGCGCGTGCGCCCAGCTCCCGCGAGAAGTCATCGCTGACGATCACGATGCGGGCCTCGATCTGCACCTGGCGGATCGGGATGTCCAGCGTGCCGACGAGGCGACGGATGTTCTCGAGGCGATCCGCCGAATCCTGCAGCAGCAGCGTGTTGGTGCGCTCGTCGACCGACACCGATCCACGCTTGGAGAGCAATCCGCCCTCGCCCTGCGTCTTGATCAGCGCGGCGAGGTCGGCCGCCTTGGCGTAGTTGACCTGCAGGTACTCGGAGCGCAGCGGCGCCAGATCCTGCACGTCCAGGCGGGCGGCGAGCTCCGCTTTTTCGCGTGCCGCGAGTTCTTCGGTCGGTGCCACGATGATCACATTGTCATTGCGGCGCTTGTCGAGGCCCTTGGTGCGCAGGACGATGTCCAGCGCCTGGTCCCAGGGCACGTTCTGCAGGCGCAGCGTGACACTGCCCGAGACCGAGTCGGAGACCACGATGTTCTGCCCGCTGGCGTCAGCCAGCAGCTGCAGCACGGCGCGGGTTTCGATGTCCTGGAAATTCAGGGTCAGGCGCTCGCCGGTGTAGACGGGCTTTTCTTCCGCCTTCTGCGCGGACTTGCGCGCCGGCTGCACCTCGACCACGTACTGGTCATCGGATTGATAGGCGAGCTGCTCGAAATCGCCCGTGGCGGAGATCGCCAGGCGAACGCCATCGCCCACGCGCACCACGTCGAAGCCACTCACCGGCGTGGCGAAGTCGGCCGCGTCGTAGCGACGGGCGAGATTGCTGGCCACCTCGGTGCCCGCGAAGTCCACGACGATCTGGTTGCCGAGCTGGCGCAGGCTGACCGGCGTGCGCGGATCGGACAGCCGGACGATGACTCGGCCCGTGCCACCCTGGCCGCGACGAAAGTCGATGCCGCGAATCGCGCGCGGACCACTGGGCGCCGAGGCCGAACGCGAGGGCGATCCGGCAGCGCCGCCGGAGGCGGCCACCGCCGCGGCGGGCGAACTGGCCGCGCCGACCAGCACGATGACGTCGTTGCCCGAGACGCGGGTCTGATACGGCAGCAGTCGATCGAGGTTCAGCACGAGGCGCGTGCGCCCCGAGGCTTCCGCCGCGAGGATCGAGTCCACGCCGCCCGATCGTACGTCGATGCGACGCGACGGCAGCGCGAGCTCGGTGTTCGCCAGGTCGAGCGAAATGCGCGCCGGATTGTCGATCGTGAAGGCCACGGGCTCCGACGGGGGAGCCGAATGATGCAGGGTGATCTGCAGCTGTTGACCCGCCAGGTTTTGCACGTCGACAGATTCGAGCTTGTTAGGCGTGCCCTGAGCGTATGCAGCCGAAGCTGCGAGACCAGTGAGGCCGAGCCACAACAGCGTCGAGACGGCCAACTGACGGAGGTTTATCTTGTTCATTCGCAGCTACTCCCTGGCGTGGAATCTTCAGTTGTTCAAGGCGAGCGAGGCGGGGCGCTCCATGTACCCACCCAGTCCGTCCGGAACGATTTCCACGACATTAATCTTCGAAGGCGTGATTTCAGTGACCCGGCCGTCGGCCTGGCCCATGTAGTTCCCCGGCAGCACGCGATGCACGAGGCCATCCTTGGTCTTCACCAGGCCATAAGTGCGATCCGCCATGCGCAGCGTGCCGACCATGCGCAGGGTGTCGAGCGAGAACTGCTCCAGGAATTCGCGGTTGCGCCGTGAATCCGGGCGCAGGCCGGGACCGGAACCGCCGGAACCGCCCGGCATGAACGGCGAGCGCAAATTGGTGGATTCGTAGGCGTAGGTCTCGTACGGCTTGAGTTCCGGGAGTGGCTCGACACGTCCACCCGGCTGCTTCTTCGTGTCGGCGATGAATCGCTCGAGCTCGTCGTCCTTGCTCGAGCAGGCCGACAGTACGCCCGTCAGAAAGCAGGTACCGGCGATCAGCAGCCAAGTTTTGTGCGATTTCGAGACCATATTCATACCCGTGATTGCGTCTGTGCTGCCTTCGGATCCGCCCTAGCCTCTGCTCGTGCGGCCCGTCTTGTCGGGCTTCTTGTCGGCCTTCTCGGCGGCGATTTCGGCGTCGTCG
>DASTHJ010000452.1:0-22869 GCA_035718265.1 Steroidobacteraceae bacterium
CCCATGATGAACACGCTCTTGGTCAGCGCGTCGGTGCGGGTCGCGGTGCCGCTGATGATGGTCACGCTGCGGCACTTGCGTGCCGAATCACCGGTCTTCGGATCGATGATGTGGTGGAAACGCTTGCCGTTCTCGTCGAAGTAGCGCTCGTAGTCCCCGGAGGTCGAGAACGCGGTGTCCGACAGGGGAATCTTGAGGAAGGTCCGGCCCTCGTGGTCCGGGTCGCGGATGCCCACGACCCAGGGCTTGCCGAAGCGGTCGCCGATGATGCGGGTATCGCCGCCGGCGTTGACCATCGCGCGCGTGAAGCCCTGCTGCTGCAGGATCTCGATGCCGCGATCCACCGAGTAGCCCTTGGCGATGCCGCCGAGATCGATGCGCATGCCCGGGCGCGAGAAGAACACCGTGAGGTTCTTCTCGTCGAGGATCATGTGCCGGAAGTTGATGCCCGGCAGCGCCGCGGCGATCGCCGCCTGGTCGGGATGGACGTGCCGCCGGAAATCGTAGAGGTAACCCACGCTCGCGTACGTGATGTCGAAGGCGCCGTGCGTGAGCTCCGAGTACCTCACCGATTCCTGCAGCAGGCGGAACAACTCCTCGCTGATCTTCACCGGATGTTTGCCCGCCTCGCGGTTCACCTCCGAGATTTCCGTGTCTTCCTTCCAGGTGCTCATCAGGCGGTCGATGCGCTTCATGTCGTCAAACACCGACGTGATGGCCGCTTCGCCCCGGGCGCGATCCTCGCTCCACAACTCCACCGCGCAGCGCGTGCCCATGATGGACTCCTCGCGCGAGATCCAGTCGGCGCGTGCCACGATTGGCGCGAAAGTCACGGCCAGGACGAGCAGGAACCTGATTGCGCGCACCCGGTCGAAGGTGCATGTTCTGGTTTGCATGGTGACGATTATGCGCCATGCTTGAGCTTCGCAATGGAGAGGGTTTTCACGATGAAGAAACTCATGCTCAGCCTGCTCGCCGCGACCGTGGTCACGCAGGTCACGCCGGCGCTCGCGTCCGCGCGCGAAGAAGCCAGACTCATCGAGTGCTCGGGCGTGCTCGAGGAATTGTTCGCGCAGCGCGATACCGCCATTCCCGAAAAACTGATGGCGCACGCGTATGGCGTCGCCGTGATACCGAACGTGGTCAAGGTGGCCGCGGTGGTCGGCGGGCGTCGCGGCAGTGGCGCGATGGTGGTGCGCGACGAGAACGGCAAGTTCAGCGATCCCATCATGGTCTCGCTGACCGGCGGCAACATCGGCTGGCAGATCGGCGTGCAGTCCACCGACATCGTGCTGGTGTTCACCACCCGCAAAGGTGTCGAGGGCATCGCCGAAGGCAAGCTCACGCTCGGCGCGGATGCGTCGGTGGCCGCAGGTCCGGTGGGACGCGCGGCGTCGGTGGGCACGGATCAGAACTTCAGCGCCGAGGTGTACTCGTACTCGCGCAATCGCGGGCTGTTCGCCGGCGTGGCACTCGACGGCAGCATCCTTGCCATCGACAGCAGGTCGAACAAGAAGCTGTACGGCAAGACGGCCCCCGCGGCGGACATCATCGCGCGGCGCGTCTCGACGAACGCCGAGGCGGCGAAGCGCTTCGAACGCGCCATCCTCGCGAGCACCGCGGGCGGCGCGCCGGCGATCACCAATGCCAGCAACGCGCAGAGCTCGCCGGATCCGGTCACCACGCAGGGAACCGAAGACACCGCGCCCGCGCCGTCCACGGGCGCGACCACGTTCCCGATGGAAGACACGCAGCCGGGAGCCGAGCCGCCGCGCTGAGAACGATCGCGGGAGTTGTTAGGCAGGCGGCGGCCCTGGCAGACCTCGGCCGCCGCTTTTCCCCCGGGGTGGGCAAACTGCTCCCTCGTTGACATAACCCCTTCTTATTTATTGGGAATCAAGCCGGCACGTGGATGCGCTCCGCGCATCCACGTGCCGGTTCATGAGATGGGGGTCGAAATTCGCGCCGGCGGGGCGGCAATACAGGCGGCGAATTCCGGGTCAGCCCGTCTGATGCCACGCTCGACATCGCCCGGCACGCGGAACCGGGAATCCGCGCGGGGGTACTCATGCTGCATGGCATTGGCCATCCGCTGACACGGCCGGCGGACGCGTTGGCGGCCGGCGCGTTCGACACGCGGCATCGGGTGCAGATACAGGGGGCGCTGAAGGGTTCCGGGCCGAAAGACTCAAATGAACGACTTTTGACCGGGTCGCGTGTTAGCGTGGCCGGGCATTCACCCGTGGAGCGGACAGCATGAAAAAGATTCCGATCCTCCTGCTCGTGATCTTCAGCCTCGCCTTCGCCGGCGCGGCCGAAGCGGCCAAGGGCAAGCGGCGATCACGCAATGCGAACCGGATCGGACCTTACGGAACCGCGCTGGTCGGCATGACGAGCTACAGCGGCGACGCCACCCAGGACGAGGCAGACCTCATCGACCTGATCACCGATTCGGGTTTCCCGTCGCAGGATGTCAGCTCTTCGACCGACGATTCGGATTTCGGATACCAGGCCGCGTTCGGCTACCGGTTCATGCGCTATGTCTCCGCCGAGCTCGGGCTCGTGCAATACGGGTCGCTGAAGTCGACCGCCACGGGCGACATCGACGCCGGCGACGGCGCGGGTTTCGTGCCCGTCAGCGTCAATCTGGCGTTCAACGTCGGTGGACCGATGATCTCGGCGGTGGGCATCCTGCCCATCGGCGACAGGTTCGAGCTGTACGGGCGCGCCGGTTTCCTGTTTGCCAGCGTCGAGCGCGAATTCACCTCGCGGGTCGGCGGCGAGCGTGGCGTGCGCGGCAGCGCGCGCGGCGACGACCAGCTGCCGGTGTATGCCGCCGGCTTCAGCTGGAACATCAACCAGGTCTATTCGATACGCGCCGAGTACCAGGTGATCAATGACATCGGCGAAGAGAGCCGCACCGGCACCGAGGATCTGAATACCGCATCGCTGGGCATCATCGTCCGGTTCTGAGGCGACGCGCCGGCGAGACTTGCGCCCACGCGAGGAGATCGACAATGAAGAACTTCCTGGCCGTCATCGCCGGGCTGGTCTTCACGATCGTCCTGTCCATGGGACTGGACTTCGTGATGCACCGCTCCGGTGTATTCAGCGAAGATCCCGCCGGCATGTCCACCGGCGACTGGCTGCTCGCCCTCGCCTACCGGCTGCTCGCGGCCATCGGTGGCGGCTGGATCACCGCCAGGCTCGCAGAGTCGCGACCCATCTTCCTGGCCGTGATCCTCGGCATCATCGGAGCGGTCATCGGCCTCGCCGGACTGCTCGCCATCTGGATGCTCGGACCGGACCTCGGACCGCTGTGGTATCCGGTGCTGCTCGTCATCACGGCCGTACCCTGCACCTGGCTGGGCGGCAGGCTCGCGAATCGGCCGGTACCCAACCCTCAGGCCGGCACGAACAGCGCCTGAAGACCGGTGCTGCCGGGCAGGAATCGTGGCCTCGCCGCGGTGACCAGCCGTTCCAGCCGTGCACGCGTCGCCAGTGCCCAGGGACTGGGGTCGTCGCCCAGGAACGGACCGTGGTACAGATCGAGCGCCTCCCGGATGGCGCGCGGCTCGTGCGCGGCACGCAGCGCGCGTTCGAATTCCCACAGGTCCACGCGGCAAAATTCAGGATCGAGCGTGAGCCGCCCGGCGGACAGCCGCAGGGCTTCCGCGCATTGCAGCAGGCGGCGCAGGCGATGCAGCGTGGTCGTGAAGGCCCGGTAGGCATCGAAGCCGTCCGCGTCGGGCCACAGCGCGTCCGCAAGACTGGCCACGCTGACGCCGCGCCCGCCGGCGGCGATCAGCGCGCCCAACAGTTCGAGCGCACGCATGGGCGCCCTGCCCTTGAAGCGCACCGGCACGCCGTCGAGAACCAGTTCGAAGCGGCCCAGGGTGTAGATGCAGATGCGCGACCTGGCTTCGATCGTGAAAGAACCATCCGGCGTCATGAGCTCCTCCTTAGTGTTCGGAGTCCACGGTGTATGAAAGATCGCCGTGCCAAGTCCTCAACGCGGGTTGAAGGAGTTCTGTCCTTTTTGTGACTCGAAAAGGATCAATGAGTTACGTGGCCATGGGTCAGCGGTAAGTCATCCGTAGGCGGGGCTGCATCCGCCGCTCGACCCGGATCGGAGATTTGCCGACGCACCTCCGCCAGCGGCACCGGCGCCGGCACGGCTTTGGGTTCCGCGTGGCCCACGCGGCGCAACTTGTAGGTGTCGAATTGGTGCAATGCCTTGATGGGCCGGCCGAGCACGCTTTGTGGATCGACATAGGCGGCGTACGGCAGCCAGCGCTCGCGCTTCGCGGGGTCCGGATCACCGAGCCGGGTGGGCGGCCAGGGATCGTAGATGCGCACCAGGTGATTCTCGTCGTCGTAGCCCGTGATGATCAGGGCGTGACGCATGGTGGGAATGGCTTCGCCCGGCGCGGGCGTCACCGCCGAGTAGTCCCACTGGATGATGATCGGCCGCTTGCGCTTCACGATCTCGTACGCGATGGCGGCTTCCGGCAGGACCATGCCGGGCGCGGGGCGGTTGCTGTCGACACGGTACAGCCACGGCTCGAACATCTGGTCGCAATCACGAATGTCCCGGCAGCGCGCCTCGGCGTTCCTGAAGTTCTCGCGGCGCGTGAACAGCTTCTCGGTGCGGGTGTGAACTTCGGACAGGGCGTACACGACGGTGAGTTGCTGCGTGATCTGCGGATCGAACAGGTCGCGTGGCAGGGAACGCACCGCCATGGTGGACACCGCGGCCCAGCACAACGAATCGCCCTGCTGCTGTTCGCGTTCCAGGTCGAGCACGTGCTTCCCGCCCCAGGCCGCGACCGGCAGCAGGCAGAGCGCCATCAACCAACGTGAAATCTTCACGTACGTCCCTCGAACGGTGAGCAGTGCTGATGCAATGCGTCAGTGCCCATGGCTTGTGTTTGCAGGCAGACTAGCGCCAGCCGCGTGCCCGGTCCATCCAACCCGAACGGAGACATCAAGGTCATGGCCAGCAAGAAAGCCAGGAAGAAAGCGAGCGCGAAACCGGGGAACAAGCCGAAGAAGAAATCGAAGCAGAAAACCAAGGCCAGGAAAAAGCCGGCGCGGCCCCGCACGACGTCCGGCGGTCTGCTCGTGAGCCGGTTCCTGACCGAGATCCGCAAGGAATTCCTCGGCGCGGCGAATGCACCCGCATGGCCGGGACAACCACAACCCGAAGCCAAGCGCATCCTGATCCGGGAACTGCCGGAAGTGCTGCGCGTGATGCTCGAGGTCCTGGAAGATCTCGCGCCATTTCCCGCCGGTGCGCCGGCCGGATCAGCCGTGGACCGGTTCATCCAGGCCGCCACGCGCGCCGGCTGGCCCAACGACGGCGCGGACATTCCGCGCGAATACCGCAACACCGCCGCCAAGCAGAATCTCACGGCGATGTTCCGCCGCTACGAGCTCGCCTCCGCCGTCAACCTGATGGTGCAGGCGTATCACCGCACCGGTGCGGGTGGCGGCGCCTCGAGCTTCCCGCCCGAGAAGCCCTGAGAGCCGCGGCGCGATCTCGGCCGCCGTGCGCGCATTCCGGGCGCGCACGGCGGCGAGCAGCGCCTGGTAATCGGCGCGCGACCGCAGCGACTCGAAGTACGGCTGGTGCTCGGCGAGCCAGGCCTCGTTCCAGCCACGCTCGACCGCCAGGTTCAGCGCATGCATGGCCGCGTCACCCTGGCCGCGCATCGCGGCGACCTGTGCCTCGAGCAGCGACAGACCGCTGGTCTGAACGCCGGCGGTCGTCAGGTGGTCGAGCAGCGCGGTGAGCTCGTCGAGCCGCCGCTCCGCGCCCGCACCGTCGCCGGTGGCGCGCAGCGCCGCGGCCGCCACGAGTAGATAGGACCAGCCCTCGCGCGCCATCCACGGGCTCGCCAGGTCCTCCGGGTGCAGTCGCCGCGACGCCAGCGCACGATCGACCTGCGCGCGCGCCGACTGCGCATCGCCGACCATCAGGAATGCGCTCGCGAGCTCGAACATCATCGACGGATCGTCGGTTTCCGCGAGGCCATTGCGCTCGACGAAGCTGCGCAGGGCGGCGCCGCCGCCCGCGTCGATCGCGGCAGCCGCGCCGACGAACGTCAGGCCCGTGTTGCGCCGCGTGCCGGCGGCATCGGTTTCGAACGCGCTTTGCCAGGCCTTGCCGGCCTCGGGCAGCATTCCGAGCGCCACCAGCCAGCGGGCGCGCGCGCCCTGGACCTCGCCGATGTCGCTGCCGCGCTGCAATGCCGACTCGCTCCACTTCATGGCGGCCACGAAGTCGCCGCGCGCCGCCTCCATGGCGCTGCTGACGCTGTACACGTAGGGTGACTCGGGCTCGAGCGACCGGGCGCGTTCGCAGGCGACCTCGGCCACGGTGAACTGCCCGAGATCCGTGAGTGCCTGGCAACGATAGGCATGCGCGCCGTAGTCGCGCGGATCGAGGGTCGAGGCCACGGTGTAATAGGTCAGCGCGTCGCGCGGTTGCGCGGCCGTGAGGTAGTAGTAGCCCAGCGCATTGGCCGCCGTCACCGAGTTCGGATTCAGTTCGAGCGCGCGCCGCATGTTGCGCATGGCCTCGTCGCGCCGGCGCATGGCGACCAGGAAGCCGCCGCGCACCACGTAGACATCGGCGAGATCGGGCGCGGTCTTCTCGGCCTCGTCGAGCAGCGTCTCGATCTCCGGCGCCAGCTCTTCGATGGGGCGGCTGGTGAAATAGCGCTGGTTGGCGAGCGACCGTGCCAGCCACACCTTCGCCAGCGCGAATTCCGGGTCGGCCTCGATGGCTTGCCGGTACAGCGTGATCGCCTGCGCGTTCGACGGCGCGTCGAGTTTCGCGGCGTGGCTGCGCGCGATGAGATACAGGCGCTGCGCCTCGGCATTGGCGCTGCGGCGGCTGTCGAAGCGGTCGCGGATCTCCGGCGTCATGCGCAGTTCCAGGTTGCCGGCGACCGCGCGCGCCACCTCTTCCTGCACGCTGAGCACGTCGCCGGCCTCGACGTCGTACGACCCGGACCACAGGTGGTAGCCGCTGCGGGTGTCAATGAGCTGCACCGTGATGCGCATGCGGTCGCCGGAGCGCCGCAGCGATCCCTCGAGCACGTGGCTGATGTTGAGCTCGCGGCCGATCTCGCGCACGTCGGCGCCGCGATCGCGATACGAGAACGCCGAGGTGCGCGCCACCACGCGCAGCGTCGGGATCTGCGCCAGCCAGTTAGAGGTCTCCTCGGTGAGGCCGTCGCAGAACGCCTGCTCGGACTTGCCTGCCGTCATGTCCGTGAACGGCAGAACGGCGATCGACACCGCTTCGGGCTGCGGCTTCGGCAGCGGCGCGAAGCGCCAAACGGCCGCCATGACGGCCACGCCCGCCAGCACCGCGATCGCGATCCAGCCGATCTGGCGCGTCTTGCGCGGCGCGTCCGCCGCTTCGGAGGCCGTGTCGGGTGCGATCGTTGCCGCGGCTGGTGCCGGCAATGCCGGAGTTGCGGGAGATGCGGGCGCGACCGTGGCGATCAGCCGGTAGCCCTTGCGCGCCACGGTCTCGATGTAGCGCGGCGGATCCTCGCCGTCGCCGAGCACCTTGCGCAGTTGCGACATCGACTGGTAGATGGACGCGGGACTCACGACGACGCCGCTCCACACCGACTCGAGCAGCTCGTCCTGGCTGACCACGGACCCCGGCTCCTGCGCCAGGCGCATCAGCAGGCGCATGGTGCGCGGCTCGATCTTCACGCGCTCGGAACCGCGCGTCAGAGAATCGTCACGCGGGTCGACCAGCCACTCTCCGATGCGCAAGGGTTCCGGGGTGGCCGCCATCGACTCGACTCCGCAGTGTTCCGCAGGGCCCATGAGGATAGCAGCCATCCCGACCCGGTCTCAGCCGGTGGACCGGCGGCTGGAGAAACTGGTGCCGAGCACCACGAATGCCCAGACCGTGCCGGCCACGCTGGTCAGAAGCGCAGCGTACAGCCACAAATAGCTGCCACCCACGCTGAGTGCCTTGAGCATGAAGGTGACGTATGCCCATAGCGTTCCCTGCGACATCAAGCCCAGCGCCGCGAGCAACGCGAGGAGCATCCGGTGCCAGCGGATCCGGGCCTGGCTCGCGATGTTCAGCAACGCGAGGCAGAGGCTGAAACCGAGGATGCTCACCAGGGCAACCTGGAGCGTCTGCATGCGCGACAGGATGCCGCCGGCGCGGTAACGCCCAGGTAACGTTACGAGGGGTTGGACCTCCAGCCACGCGGCTTGCGCAGGAAGGCGACTTCCACGTGGAAGTCACGTGCCTGGCAGCGTGAACAACGGAGCCGCGTGCAAGCCTGGCGCAGCGTGGCGTTCCACCCCAGGATGTTGGCGAGCGCGCGCGGATCGATGTCGCGCTCGTGCCGGCATTTGCGGCAGGCGACGCAGATGACATACGCGCCGGCGTGATCGGAAAGCTTGTCGATGGCGGTGACGGGCAGGGGCATGGCGACGATTTTTTCCGCGCCTGGCGATTGCGTCCATCCAGCACCGTCCTTGAGCCGCCGCTGTATGCCTCGCAAGCTCCTGATAGTCTTGCCCCATGTCGGCGGGCGCGATCCTGGAACGCTGTAATTCGGTGGAGCAGCCGGGCTGGCTCGAGCTGCGCATGACGCTCTGGGCCGACGCCACGCAGGACGAGCATCGCGGCTACATGGGAATGGCGCTGGCGCAGCCGGACCGGTTCCTGCAACTCGTGGCATACGATGCGCGCCGCCAGGCGGTGGGATTCATCGAAGGCTCGATCCGCGTCGATTACGTCAATGGTACGCAGTCATCGCCCGTCGGCTTCGTGGAAGGTGTGTACGTGGTGCCCGCGTGGCGGCGCAAGGGCATCGCGCGCCGGTTGTTCGCCGCCGTCGCCGACTGGGCGCGGGCCCGCGGCTGCCGTGAACTGGCCTCCGATGCGCTGCTCGACAACCTGGCGAGCCAGCGCGCGCATCTCGCGCTCGGCTTTCGCGAAGCCGAACGCGTGGTCTACTTCACCAAGCCTCTGTAGAGATCGTGTCTTCAGTCTGCGCTGAAGGTCAGCGTACTCAGCACCGCGCGCGGCACGTTGCCGCAATCCGCGCTGCCGCGCGTGCCCTCGCGCGAAACCTGCTCCACCTGCACGCGGCAAGCCGACAGGTCGATCGGCGGCACGATGCGGCCATTCAGCACGAGATAGGGAACGACGTCCGAGGCGCCGGCGCCATCGGATACCGGCACGCGTAGCAACAGGTACTGCGCATCGCCGGCGCCGTACTCCAGCAACGCCGTACGCACGCCGTTCTCGTATGAATACAACCCGGGCGCGATCGAGTGACGGCCCGCCAGGTCGAGCGGCAGGGAATATTCGCGTCCGGCGTACCTGAACTTCACCGTCCCGGACTTGTACGTGCCCTCCTGGCGTGGCGTGCCTTCGCCCATGCGCGCGTTGCGCATCATGCGGCCCCGGGGCGCGGGCGTCGTCGAAGTCACGTCCGCCGGCAGTTTCGCCATCGTCAGCACGGCCACCGGTGTGCCGGAGGCAAAACCCACCTTCTGCAGGAAGATCGTCAGCTTCTGGCCGGGTGGATAGACGTCGAACCCGAGCCCGCCCGGCAGGCCCGCCATGATCCAGTAGCGGTGTCCGCCCTGCTCGAACTCCAGCTCCGGCAGGTCGCCGCCGAAGTACAGGTCCGCCATGGACTCGTCCTGTCCGCGGCTGCTGCACCAGGCACGGATCAGCGGCTTGAAACGCCCGGACGGCCTGCGCTTCTGGCCGGTATAACTCGCGGTGGTGGAGAACCATTGCGCCGGACCGGCGAGCTCGGCCTCGTCATTGTGCGAGCGCGCGGCGCCGCCCATGATCTTCGCCAGGGTCGACGGCGCGTACGCCGACTCATCGGTGTCGGACGCCGGTGACTGGGCCAGTGCCACACCCGCCACGAGCAGCAGCAACCAGGGCGAACAACGCATGGACCCCACCCTATCCAAACCGGGACGCGACGAACCTTGCGTCACCTCGCAAAAATCGCTTCGATTTCCGCGGCACTCTTCGGCCGCACGGCGCGACCCTTCTCCTCGCCCTTCTCCAGGTAGATGAGCGTGGGCCAGAGCTTGACGCGGAACGACCGTCCCAGCGGCCTGCCCTCGCCGTCCTCGACCTTGATGTGCCGCACCGTCGGGTGATTCTTCATCACCGCCGCGATGTCGGATTGCGCCGCGCGGCAGTAGCCGCACCAGCTGGTACCGAATTCCAGCACCGTGGGCTTCGTCAGGGCGTCGACCTCGGCGCGCGTCGGCTCCGGCATGTGGTCCATGCGGCGAGTCTATCGCGGTACGTGCACTCCCCGGTGCCGTGCGTGATCCGGCGCTGCGCAAATTCCTACAGCAGCGCGGGACGAGACGCCCGCCTCACAGGTTTTCGAGCATCCGCCCGAGCTGCGACAGCCCGATGATGTCGATGAGCACGTGCGCGAAGATCAGCGGCCAGAGCGCTCGCGTGCGCGCGTACGTGAAGCCGTACAGCACGCCCATCGGCACGATGATCGCGATGCCGATCGGTCCCTGGTACAGGTGGTACAGCAGGCGCAGCACCGTGCTCACGTTGATCGCGGTCCAGGCGCCGCGCACCTCGCGCAGCGCAGTGACCACGTAGCCGGCCACGAACAGCTCCTCGAAGATGCCGTTCACCGTCGAGGCGAGAAACACCAGCTGCATGCTCACGTTCGGGTCGGGCACCGGGTACAGCGCCTGGCCGGCATGGATCTGCGTCGGCACGATCAGCCCCGCCACGAACACCGCGCCCATCGCAACCAGGTAGGTGCCCACCATCAGCAGCCATCCCATGCCGGTGGATTTCCAGGTGATCCGCAGCCCCACCTTCTCCAGCGTCCAGCCGCGCAGGTGCAGGAACCAGAGCAGGAATGCCGCCTGCACCACCTCGAATACGACCAGGCCGATGAGCGCCGCGTCGTCGAACACCATGGCCCTGCCGGCGCCCGGTCCGCCGGCGCTGCCCGGACCCAGCGACAGGATGGACCGGATGATGGGCATGCCGAATGCCCCGCACACGACCACGAGGAACTCCACGCCGGGCGGCAGCCGGCGGATGCGCTCGTGCAATGGGTTCACTGGGCGCTCAGACCGTAGAGCTTCATTGCATTGTCACGCAGCACCTGGCGCGCGATCTCGAGTGCACGCTGACGCGTGATCTCGCCATTCTGCAGCATCGCGGTGAGCGCGATCGCCAGCGCCCGGCGCGCCTTGCCGGTCAGCAGGAATTCCTTTTCCTCCCAGTCATTGAGCGGCGAGTCGACGTCCGAGTACGCGTCGGATCCGAACAGCACCTTCTCGGGATGCCAGCTCAGCCAGTCACGCAGCACTTCCGCGAGCTGGTGCGTCCCGAGATAGAAAGTCTGCGCGGAGAAGTCCGCCCAGGTGTTCGGCTTGTCGAGCATCGCCTGCGCCACCTCGTGGTAGGGCCAGCCGCCGTGCAGCAGCACGAAATTCGTCTTGCGCAACGAGTCGATCGCATCCTCGAGCAGCCCGGGATCGGCGTGCGAATTGTTGAAGTACGGACCGTCGCCATTGCCGGTGTGTATCTGCACGACCAGCTGCTGCGCGCCGGCGGCCGCGGCAATCGCGCCGAACAGATAGTCCTCGAGCAGCTTCTGCTCGGCGGCGGACAGCGGCTCGGCGCCCTTGACCGCCTTGGCATACACCGGCGCCGCGGCGGCTTCCTCGACCACCGCGAAGTCCAGCGCCCGCGCATACGCGCACATGAACTTCACGGCCACCGCGCCGCTCTTTTTCCAGCGCGCCAGGCTGGCCTGGATGATGTTGACCCGATATTCGGTGAGCGTCGGCGGCGGACGCGAGAAGCCGGCTTCCTTGAGCAACGTGGCGATGGACAGATCGCCGCCTGAATAATCCAGCCAGCTGGTCTGCGCCGCGAACGGCCGCAGCAGCGGATCGGCGTAGGGAACCCAGCGGAAGCGGCCGTTGAGCTGCCCGGGGCCCGGCTTCACGCGGTTCAGCAACGCGAATTCGACACCCGCGCTGTCGAGCACGCGGCTCGGCCAGTTCATCCCGCCCTTGGCGAGCGTCTCGCGCTTGGTGGCGAGCAGCGCACGCAGGTGCGCGGGCTCGACGTCATCGAACGCGTAGCCATACAGCGCGTACCAGGCGGCGCGCCATTCGGGATTGGTCCGCTGCAGCGCGACCACGTCGGCATAGCGCGGCTGGCCGAGCGGCGCGTCGTCCCGCCAGCGCGCGCTGCGCGCCGCGTCCACCGGGTCGCCGTGCATGTGATCGTCGATCGCGCGGATGCGCCCGATTTCCTCGAGTAGTTTGGCATCGACGGCGTCCTGGGCGAGCGCCTGCCCGAAGCACGCCAATCCGCCGATCAGGGCAAACAGTACCTTGCGATGGTTCACTGCCTGACTGTACACCGCACGGGCGCGGGACGGCTCGACCGCTTAGACTCGCCGCCATGAGACGCAGACTTCTTCTGATCTTGTGTGCCGTGTGCGGGCTGTGCGGCCAGGGCGGCGCGGCGGAGGACGTGCTGATCCGCGCGCCGGACGGGGCGACCCTGTCGGCCACCCTGGCGCTGCCGGAGCAGCGCCAGGGCCGGATTCCCGCCATCCTCAACTTCACGATCTACACCGAACCGGAAGAACTCGCCCGGCAGGCCGCCGAGCTGGCGTCGCGGGGTTACGCGGGCGTCATCGCCGATACGCGCGGCAAGCGGCTGAGCACCGACACTCCGGTGCCCTACGAACACGATGGCGCCGATGCGCGCGCCGTCATCGACTGGATCGCCCGCCAGTCCTGGAGCAACGGCCAGGTGGGCATGATCGGTGGCAGCTACTCGGGTTTCACCGCGTGGGCGGCGATCAAACATCGGCACCCCGCGCTCAAGGCGATCGCGGTCTCCGCCGCGGCCATCCCGGGCCAGGGCCTGCCCATGCAGAACAACGTATTCCTGAACGCCAACTATGCCTGGGCGTTCTACGTCACCAACAACAAACTACTCGACGAGGCGCTGTACGCGGACCAGGAGCGCTGGCAAGGACTGGGCTTCAAATGGTTCGCGAGCGGCAGGCCGTACCGCGAGATCGACGCAGTCGATGGCACGCCGAATCCCTGGCTGCAGCGCTGGCTGCGGCATCCGGCATACGATGCCTACTGGCAGTCGATGGTGCCGTACGGCCGCGAGTTCGCGCGCATCGACATCCCGGTGCTCTCCATCACCGGTTACTACGACGATGCGCAGATCTCCGCGCTGCAGTACTTCACCGAGCACCTGAAGTACCGCAAGGACGCGCAGCACTGGCTGGTGGTCGGGCCGTACGACCACTTCGGCACGCATGCGCGCGAGAAGCCCGGCGAATTGCGCGGCTATACGCTCGATCCCGTGGCGCAGCTGGATTCTCACGCATTGAAGATGGCGTTCATGGATCACGTGCTGCGGGGCAAGCCGCTGCCCGCCCTGCTGGCGGACCGCGTGAACTACCAGGTCATGGGCGCCAACGAATGGCGGCACGTACCCACGATCGCCGCCATGCATCCGGCGAGTCGACGGCTCTACTTTTCCGCGACAGGCAACGGATCGTTCCATTCGCTGGTGAGCCAGATGCCGGAAGCGCACGAGGAGCTCGTGCATGTCGTGGATCTCGCCACGCGCGAGCGCTACCACAATTTCCACGCGTATCCGGGGCTCATCGTCCAGGGCCCGCTGCAGTACATCACGGAAGCCGTGTTCGCGACCGGGCCGTTCGCAGGCACGACGACGGTCAGCGGTGCATTCGCGGGGGAGCTGCTCGTCAGGATCAACAAGCGCGACTTCGACTACGGCGTCACGGTGTTCCAGGAGCTGGCGGACGGAAGCCTCTTCTTCCTCGGCACGTCGCTGAATCGCGCCAGCTACGCGCGCGATGCCACGCGCCGCCGGCTCCTGAACCCCGGCGAGCTCACGCGCCTGCCCTTCACCACCAGCCTGACGAGTCGTCGCCTGCAGCCGGGCAGCCGGCTGCTCGTCCTGGTGGATGCCAACAAGCATCCGATGGCGCAGGTCAACTACGGCACGGGCAAGGACGTGAGCGATGAATCCGCGCAGGATGCCGGTGCGCCGCTCGAGATCCGCATCGGCCGCGGCAGCTACGTCGATCTACCGCTCGACCGGTAGGCAGGCCGTGCTCAGCGCGACAGCCGGCTGGCGAGCGATCCATCGCCATCGCCGCCGCTGCACTGGTACTCGCGCGTGACGCTCCACAGGTCGCAGTTGCCGCCATCCATGTTGGCGCAGCGGCGCACCTGGCCTTCGAGCGGTTCGACGTGGCGGTAACCCCAGGCATTGCAGCGGCTCAGCGCCAGCTTCTCGGCCTCGGTGTCGTCCACCTGAGGCTGGCGGAACTCGGGATACTCGTACGAGAGCCGCACCACGCCCTGCTGGCGATTGCCGCCGGCCGGCGACCACTTCTGCGTGCTGGCACAGGCCGAGAGGCCCGAGACCACCAACCCCAGGATGAACAAGGACTGAACGAGCGGCATCAGCTTCATGGCAACCTCACCGTGTGAACGGAGATTGCGCTGAAGCTTCTTAACCGACGCTGAACTTCCGCAGCGGCAGATCGCGCAGGCGTCGCCCGGTCGCGGCGAAGATCGCGTTCGCCAGCGCGGGCGCGGCGCCCGGCACGCCCATCTCGCCCGCGCCGCACGGTGCCGCCGTCGACGGCAGCACGTGCGTTTCGATGCGCGGCGCGTCCGGCATGCGCAACAGCGGGTAGCCATCGTAGTTCGACTGTTGCACCCGGCCGTCTTCGACGGTGATCTGCAGGCCCATGGCCGTCGAAATGCCGTCCAGTGTCCCGCCCATGAGTTGCGCGTGCACGCCGCCAGGATTGACCACCTGTCCCAGGTCCGCGACGCACACACAATGCCCGATGCGCCAGTCGCGCTCGCGCGCCACGACCTCGACCGCGTGCGCGACGTAGCCGCCGAACGTGAAATGTGCGGCCAGTCCCACGCCGCTTCCCTTCGGGCGGCGACGCGCATAGTCGATGCGCCGTGCCGCTTCACGCAGTGCGGCCGCGAGCCGGCCGGTGTTCAGCACCGGGCCGCCGTGACCGCCATACGGCAGATCGCGCGGCGCGCCCAGCAGCTCCAGCCGCAGCTCGAGCGGATCGCGACGCGCGGCCTGCGCCACCTCGTCGACGAAGCTCTGGTTGGAAAATGCGATGAAGGTCGGCAGAGGGCCGCGCCACCAGCCGCGCGCCAGCCCGAACGGCACGTCGACGAATTCCGCACGGTAGTTGGGCACGCAGCCGGCCGGGAATGCGTCGAGGTCCAGCGTGCCCACCCAGTCGGGATCGTCCCCGCGGCCGGCGCGCCACTTGCGCGACGTGGCCGCCACGCGATGCTGCCAGCCGATGACTTTGCCGTCGGCATCCAGCGCCGCCCGCAGCCGATGCACGCCGAACGGCCGGTAGAAATCGTTCTGCAGGTCGTCTTCGCGGGTCCAGAGCAGCTTGACCGATTTGCCCGTGGCCTGCGCAATCTGCGCCGCTTCGGCGACGAAGTCGTTCTCGAGCCGCCGGCCGAAGCCGCCGCCGGCGCGCGGCAGTTCGACGTCGATGGCGAGTCGCGGAATCCCCGTGATCGCGCTGACCATGCTCGACGCCCCGTCGGGATCCTGCAGCGAGGCGATGAGCCGGGCGCGCCCGCGCTGGATCTCGAGCGTCGCGCCCGGCGGTTCCATCGTGGCATGCGCCAGGAAAGGCATGAGGTAATCCGCCTCGACGCGCGTGGCCGCGTGCGTCCACGCGGCGTCCAGGTCGCCGTCGTCGCGGCCCTTCTGCACTCTTTCCTGCGATGCCACCGCCTCGCGGCAGCGCTGCTCGAGCGCGCGCGTGGAGTCGCCCGCCCACGGGCCGGGCTGCCATTCGATCTGCAGTGCACGGCGTCCCTGCAGCGCCGCCCAGGTGTTGTTCGCGAGCACGGCGACGCCCGCGGCAAGGTTGCGCGTCAGGTCGCCCGGGGGCGGCGGCGGAATCGGGACCACGGCCTGCACACCCCGCACCTTGCGCGCGGCGGAGTCGTCGAGGGATTTGAGCCTGCCGTCGAACCACGGGCAGCGTGCGATGACGGCGTACAGCATCGCCGGCACGGATGCATCGATGCCGTAGCGCGCGCGCCCGCTGACGATGTCGGGTCCGTCGGCGGTGCTGGTGGGCCGGCCGATGATGCGGAACTCAGCCGGTTCCTTGAGCTTGAACGGTCCCGCGGGCAGCGGCAGCGTGGCGGCGAGCGCCGCCAGCTCGCCAAAAGTCGCCCGGCGTCCGTCCGGATGCAGTACCGATCCCGCGCGTGTCGTCAAACTACCGGAATCGACCTGCCAGCGGCGCGCCGCGGCCGCGATCAGCAGCGCGCGGATCTGCGCGCCTGCCTGCCGCAGGTCGCCCCAGCCGATGGAAATGTTGGTGCTGCCGCCGGCGAACTGGTCGCCATAGCGATTCGCGAACGACCCCGGCTTCGCACCGGCCTGGATGCCGTAGTTCAACTGCTCGACGTGCACCTGCTCCCAGCGCACGTCGAGCTCCTCGGCGATGAGCATGGGCAAGGACGTGCGCACGCCCTGGCCGATCTCGCAGGCCCGCGCGCCGATCACGATGCGGTTGTCGGCATGGATGCGCACGAAAGCGCCGAGCGGCGCGCCGTCCGATGCGGGCGCCGCGGCCATCGCCTGCCGGGAGATGCCCGGAAGCGAGATCGTCGCCAGCAGACTGCCGCCGCCGAGCGCGGTGATTTCCAGGAACTGACGTCGGGTCTGCCGCACGCCGCCATTTGAACACCGGACGCGTCCGCGTGCACCACGTTCCGTCGCGAGGGCTTCTCTGCCCGGCGCTGCTGTGCGGCGGTTGCGCCGGGCTCAATGACGCATCGACGCCACGCGGTGCGTGACCTCGCGCTGGTCGCCGGCCGAGAGCGTCGCGAAATCGTCGGCGAATGCCTGCTGCGCGAGCGTGATGCGGCGCGCATTGAGCATCGCGTCGCACAGCCAGCCCCGCTCGTGTTTCGTGAACACGAACAGCTGCATGGAATCCCGGCTGGGCGAGGCGTTGGTCTGCCCGCCGAGCGTGGTGGTGCCCCAGGCGTGCAGCACCGCGACCTGCGGGTAGACGAAGCGCACGAATTTCACGCCGCCCTCGAGGCGCGTGCCCTTGAGGACCGTGTCGAACAGCGGTTGGTGGAATTCGACGATCTCCGCGCGACCGCGCAGGTGCGTGCCTTCGAAGGCGATGAAGTCCGCGTCTTCGGCGAACGGCGCCGCGAAGCCAATGGCGTCACCGTGATTCCACGCCTCGATCATGCGCTCGACGACGTCCTTGATCGTGGTCTCGTCGTAATACTGTTCCTGCATGAGGAATATGAGAGGGCGCCGGGATCGGAGTTCCGCGCCCGTGGACGCACCGCGGTGTCGGTGCACGTCCGACAACGCCTGAACGCCTCGTACTAACTACGATGCCGGCCACGGACGGTGCGTACCTCGTCGCCGGCGCCGGCCCCGGCGATCATCCGGAAAGCGCGTTCGGTCCGCCGGCGGAGTCTTCCGCGAGCGGGCTCAGCGCGTCGCCCGCGCCTTCATCTTGTTTGCCCGGCATTCGGTCTGCATCATGCCGCCGCGGCACGGAATGCGGAACGTTCCCTCGATGTGGATGCGGCGCGAACCGTTCAGCGCCTCGACGCCGTCGATCACGAAGGAGCCGGACGCCCCTTCCATGTCGAACTGCTCGAGGCGCAGCGTGCCGCCGCGCGCGTCGTACATGCCCTGGCCGAACGTGAACGTCGCAGCCAGGAACTGCCCGGGCTTCACCTCGCCGCCATTCTTGCCGACGATGGCATACGTGCCCGGCCGCAGCGGCAGGTCCTTCTCCTGCGAGGAGACCGCGGCCAGCGACACAGCGATCGGCGGCGGCCCGCCGTTGCTGCAATTGATGTCGAGCGGCATGGCGCCCTCACGAGCACGCAGCGTCTCCTTCTCCGTCGCGTTCGCCCAGTACACCGAGTGCACGCTGCTCGGCCCCTCGCCGGCCAGCGCCACCCCCTCGGGATCCCACCAGGTGGTCCACTCGTGCGACTCCGGCGCCGTCATGAGGATCCGGCAGGCCTCGATGCGCGGATCAACCGCGCTCGAGGTGACTTCGGCGGCGAGCGCGCCGGAGGTGGCGATCAACAGCAGCAGGTTCAGACAGCAGCGCATCGGTTCCTCCAGGCAGACTCCGTGCAATTTCCGGCATCGGCTGCCGCATGTCAGCGGCGCCGCATGACGGTGGCCGGTGGGAGGAATCCGACTCACTCGAGCTGGCCGCCAGCCGAACGAGCGCATGGCGCTGTACGGTATCTCGCTGCTGGCGCGTTTCCAGCTCAGGCCTCGAGCTTCTTCAGCAGTTCGGCCTCGCGCTCGGGCGTCAAGCCCGAGCGCAGCTGTTGTCTTTCCGCCGGTCGGCCGCGCTGCCACTCCAGCGTCTCGCGGATCGTGGTTTCCAGCGACCGGAATTTCAGGCCCTTGGCCTCGGCGCGCGCCGAGGCCACGAGTCCGTGCCCGAGGCTCTCGCCGGACGGCGGCGCCCAGATCGGGATCTCCTGGCTGGCCCACATGCCCGGCTCGATCACCTTCTCGGCCATCAGGAAGTCGGTATCGGCCCACCTGAACGTGGTGTCCGCACTGGTGACGCGTTTCGCGGCCTCCAGTAGTTTGCCCATCGTGGCCCAGCGCGGCGGCGTGCAGAGATTGAAGCGGCCCGCCACGCGCTTCTCGACCGAGAGGCGCACGAAATCGGCCAGGTCACGCACGTCGATGTACTGGATGGGATCGTCGGGCGTGCCGGGCGCGAGCATCACGCCGCCCCGTGCCACGCGGACGGGCCAATAGGTGAAGCGGTCGCTGAAGTCTCCCGGACCCGCGATGTAGGTCGGCCGGATGATGTTGGCGTGCTTGCCGTAGGCCTTCTCGACCACCCGCTCGCACAGCACTTTCAGCGGTCCGTAGTTCTCACCTGTGAGCTTGTCCTGCGGCATGTCGAGGATGGACGCGAGCGCGTGATCCTCGTCGATGGGCGGGTCCTGGAAGTCCGCGTACACCGCGATGCTGGAGATGAAGATGTAGTGCCGCGTGCGCGGCCGCAGCAGGTCGGTCGAGAGTTGCACGGCGCCGGGCGTGTAGCCCGAGTTGTCGACGACCACGTCCCAGTCACGGCCTTCGAGCGATTTGAGGTCGCCGTTGCGGTCGCCGATCAGCTGCTCGACGCCCTGCTTCGCTTCCGGGTCGCGCTTGCCACGATTGAACAAGGTGACCGTGTGGCCCGCCCCGGTGAGCGCGTGCACGAAGTGCGGACCGATGAAGCCGGTGCCGCCGAGGATCAGCACCTTGAGCGGCTTCGGCCTGGCGAGTGCGGCACCGGCCGTTCCGGCCCACAGCGCCGCGGCGGCGCCCTTCAAAGCAGTGCGACGAGTCAACTTCATGTGAGCCTCCTGCAATGGCGCATTCTTGCGTGGCGCGGCCCGCGCGTGGGACGGGCCGGACGCATCGGAGGCTCCATTCAGCGCATCCGCCGATTGATTTGCGCCGCCGCAGCCGCGACCCTGCGCCACCATGGCCAGCCTGCGCAAGGAAATCCACATCGATGCTCCGCTGACGCTCGTCTGGGGCGCGCTGCGCGACGTCGACGCGCTGCACACCAAGCTCGTGCCCGGCTTCGTGACCGACACGCGCATGGACGGCCGGGCGCGCATCGTGACCTTCGGCAACGGCATGGTCGCGCGCGAGGAGATCGTGAGCGTCGACGACCAGCGGCATCGCGTCTGCTGGGCGATTCTCGATGCGCCGTTCCAGCACTACAGCGCGGCGGCCTGGGTGGAGCCGGAAGGCGACGGCGCACGCTTCATCTGGGAGGTCGACCTGCTGCCTGACGAGCTCGCCGGGCGCGTGGAAGGCATGATGAACGCCGGGATCGAGGTGATCCGCAAGACACTGGAGAGCACCTCGGCCAACTAGCCTGCGACCAGTCCCTGGACCTGCAGCATGCGGTGCGCGGCATTCAATTCCGCCGCGTCGGCAATCCTGACACCGCGCAGGTACACGCCCGCCCGATGCAGCTCGCGCGTGGCCTCGTCGCCGATCCAGTCGCGGAACGCCGCCACCTTGCGGCTGTCCTGGCGCGCCACCGCATAGGTGAACCAGAACGTGCGGCCATCGCCGACCACCAGCTCGTGAGCGGGCACCAGTCGTCCGGCATCGATGTCGTCGCGAAACAGGATCGGCGAACCGATGGCGATGCCATGCCCGGCGATGGCTTCCTTGGCGTCCAGGTACTCGGTCGAGAGGTGCGACTGGATGCGGCCCCTGAGCGGAACATCGGCGACGCCGAGCGCGCGGAACCACAAGGCCCACCAGTCCGCGCGGCCGAGCAACGGCACCTCGTGCGAGCGCCGTGCATCGGCGAGCGCGCTCGCCGCGGCCTTGCGCAGCCGCGGCGAACACAGCGGCATGCAGACGCTCGGCAGTAGTTTGACGGCCCGCAGTCCGGGCCAGCGTCCGTGGCCGTTGCGCACCGCGGCGTCGAATCGTCCCGCGGCCAGGTCCTGTGCTTCGGCCGAGAGATCCAGGTCCACGTGGATGCCCGGATGACGCGCGCGGAAGCCGGCCATGCGCGGCGTCAGCCAGCTCGTGCCGAACGTGGGCAAGGCAGTCAGCGACAAACGAGACTGGTCGAGATCGACCGCGCGGATGAAGCTCGAGCGCAGCGCCGCGAAAGCATCCACGGCCTGCTGCGCGACGATCTTTCCCGAGTCCGTCAGCTCCACCTTGTGAGGATGCCGCAGGAAGAGGGTCACGCCGATCTGTCGCTCGAGCTGGCGCACGTGGTAGCTCACCGACGCCGCCGAAGTCTCGAGCTCGTGCGCGGCCTTCGCGAAACTGCCGAGCCGGGCGGCGGCTTCGAACGCGCGAATCGATGACAGCGAGGGAAAACGCGAATCGGCGACCATAAGTCTGCCTTAGGCTATAGGGTGCAAGTTTGCGTGGTCAATCGCGGGCACGCGGCGACAAGATCGCGTCATGCAGAACTTCACGCGCCGCGAAATGCTCGCGCTGCTGGCCGCCGGAGCGGCCGTGCCTTCCGTGGTCCATGCGTCCCACGAACGGGACTGGGACTGGGCGGTGGGCAGCTGGGATGTGTTCCACCGCCGCTTGAAAGAGCGGCTCGTCGGCTCGACCGAATGGCAGGAGTTCGCCGGCAGGAGCTCGTTCTGGACAGCGATGGGCGGACTCGGAAATTTCGACGACAACCTGCTCGAGCTGCCGTCCGGCGTGTACCGCGGCCTGAGTGCGCGCGCCTTCGATCCGGCGACGAACACCTGGGCCATCTGGTGGCTCGACGGGCGCAACCCCGAACGCATCGAGCCGCCGGTGCGCGGTGTATTCAAGGGCGATGAGGGCGAGTTCATCGGCAGGGACGTTCACAAGGGCACGCCCGTGACGGTGCGCTTCCGCTGGCACGAGGTGCACGGCAGCCGGCCGTGGTGGGACCAGGCCTTCTCGACCGATGACGGCCGGACCTGGGAGATCAATTGGCGCAACTACTTCACGCGCACCAGCCTGGATGCACGCAGCCAACCGCGCATCGCCAACGATCCGCCCGAAACCCGCGCCTGGGACTTCCTGGTCGGCAAATGGAACGTGCGCAATCGCCGTTTGCGCACACGATTCGCGGGGAGCCGCGTGTGGGATGAATTCGACAGCACGCTGGTGAATCGCCAGGTGCTGGGTGGCAGGGGCAATGTCGGCGACAACCGGTTCGCGGTACCCGGAACGCCGTGGTGCGGGATGAGTCTGCGCGCCTACAACGATGAGAAGAAAGAATGGCTGAGCTGGTGGCTGGACGCGCGCAACCCCGCCGACATCGGAGCGCCGATGCGCGGCAAGTTCGCCGATGGCACGATCATGCTGTTTGGCGATGACCAGTTCAGTGGCAAGCCGGCCAAGGTGCGCTCGACGTGGACGCGCACCGACTCGAATTCGCCGCATTGGCAACAGGCGTCGTCGATCGACGGCGGAAAGACGTGGGAAGTCAATTGGGAGGCTTCGTTCGAACGCGCCTGAATTGCTGCACGAGAGTCATTCGCGGGCTGTCGTCGAAGCTGCAATGCCAAATACGACGTAACCGCCCTTACCCAGCGGTTCGGGCGAGCCGATTCCGCTTTCCCGTGAGTTCAATCCAAAGGTACGCGGCGTCGTCGCGTTGACGACGATGAAGGTCTTGCCCTCGACCTGGTATGCCGCCGGCAATCCCTCCGTGCCCATCGGCAGCGCCGCCGACCACAGCACCTCGCCATTGTCCGCATCGAACGCATACAGCACACCGTCCCGCCCGGTGGAGAACACGATGCCGGTGGACGTCACGATCATGCCCTGTCGCTGCGAGCCGCGCGGCACGCCGGTGTCCTTGCCGCCCGCCGCCGCCGCGTCGCGATCCTGGCCGAGCGGCCGGGTCCACTTGATGACGCCCTTGTTGAGGTCGTAGGCCACGATGGTCGACCAGGGCGGCGCGAGTAGATAGGGATAGCCGAGGCCGTAGTCCGTGAAATAGCGCTGCGCGGGCTTCGTCACGCCTTCGGGATAGTCCTGCATGCCGGCCGGCGCACCGGCCGCGGCGTCGGCCGGGGGCTCGGGCGCGCGCGGCGCACCGCCCTGCGCGACCACCGGTCCGGGGGGCAGCTCTGCGGTCGGCGCCGCGGCGCTGCCGCGGAAATTCGGCCGCGCGCCGCCGCCGAGGAACGCGAGGATCTCGGAGATCTGCTCATCGGCCAGGTGGC
>DASTHJ010000453.1:0-8184 GCA_035718265.1 Steroidobacteraceae bacterium
CCCGAAAAAGATCACGAACGGGTGCTGTCCGCCGCCATCGCCGAGGACACGCTCGAGCTGCCGCCGCCGCCGCAGATCGCGGCGGAAGTCATGCGCCTGACGCGCGGCGATGCCGTGACCGGCGAATCCGGCGACACCAGCGCCGCGGAGCTGGCGCAGCTCATCCAGCGCGACGTCGCGCTTGCGGGCCAGGTCATGCGCGTGGCGAACTCGGCGCTGTACGCGCGGCGCACGCCGGTGGTCACGCTGCCGCAGGCCATCGCCTGGCTCGGCATCCGCGAGATCCGCAACATCGCCTTCGCGGTCGCCGTGCAGGGCCAGGTGTTCCAGTCGGCCTACTTCCACCGCGCGATGAACGAGCTGTGGCGCGAGTCGGTGATCACCGGCCTGTTCGCGCAGGAAATCGCGCGCCTCAAGCGCCGCAACGTCGAATCGGCATACCTGTGCGGCCTGCTGCATCGCGCCGGCATGGCCGTGATCCTGAGCCGCGTCGGCGCGGCCGTGGTGAAACACGGCATCGCGCCCGAGACCTCGCAGGTGTTGTCGCTCGCGGCACGCCACGAGGCGCGCGTCGGCACGCACCTGGCGATCGCCTGGAACCTGCCGCCGGCGGTCGCCGCGGCCATCTCGCACTGGCGCGCGCCACGTGAGGCCGAGCTGGCGCGCACCGAGGTCATGGAAGTCGCACTGGCGCGGCAGATATCCGACGAGCTGCGCAACCCGGGCGCCGGCGGCGAGCTGCCGGATTCCATGCTGGGGCCCGTGTCGACGTGGATGGACGAGCTGTCCATCTACCCGGACGAGCTGTTCGGCATCATGGCGCAGCGCGCCGCGATCTATGCCACGGCCGAGAGTTTCACGTGAGTGCCGCGGGACCCGCGGGCCAGGTCAGCCGGGAATGTCCGGCTCGACCAGCGCGGCCAGCTGCCGCATCGAGTCCTGCCAGCCGAGGTAGCACATCTCCACCGGGATGGCGTCGGGAAGGCCGGACTGGGTGATGTTGATCTCCGTCCCGCAGGACACTGGCTTGAGCAGCACTTCGACGACGATCTCGCCCTCGAGATTCGGATCGTCGAACTTGTCCGTGTAGCGCAGCTTCTCGCCGGGCACGAGCTCGAGATATTCACCTCCGAACGAATGTCCGCCTCCGGAACTGAACGAGGTGAACGACATCCTGAACGTGCCGCCCACGCGCGCATCGAGCTGATGCACCTTGCAGGTGAAGCCGTCCGGCGGCAGCCACTTGGCCAGTCCATCGGCGTCGGTGAAGGCCTTGTAAACGCGCGCCGGCGGCGCTTTCAGCACGCGATGCAGTCTGACGGTACCGGGCATGACGATCTCCTGTGAATTGCCTGTCCTGCAATCTGGTCGAATGGCGCCGGTGCGATTCGACACCGGCCCCGCCGAGCGGCCGGGCCCGGCGCTCAGCCGCCGCGTGCTTCCCTGCGCAGCAGGCGGTGCGCAAACACGGCTATGGCGAGCGAAATCACGCCGATGATCAGCCAGCCCGGACTCCACGCCGGCGGCTGCTCGTCGTCGTACAGGCCGCCCTTCGGATGATCGCCGATGAATCTCACCGGGATGGGCTCGCCGGCGGCGGCGCGCTGCACCAGCTTGCCGTCGAGGTACGCATGTGGCACCTGGATCGCCGCCTTCGCAGTCGTGTAGGTCACGTCCGCATACGTGCCATCGCCCGGCGCGTATTTCGCAACGCGCGCCACAGCCGGATCGGTGGTCGTCATCACGCCGGACTGGTATTCGCCGCGCGAAGTCTTGAAGTACAGGTCAGTCAGACCGATGCCGATGCCGCCGACGCCGATCAAGTACAGGAATGCCACGAACGTGTACGTCTTCACTTGCGCTCCACATCTTCTTCTTCACAGTCCCAGCTCGCCGAGTCCCGGGTGATCGTCGGGCCGGCGGCCCAGCGGCCAGCGGAACTTGCGCTCCGCCTCGCTGATCACGACGTCGTTGATGCTCGCGTGCCGCCGGCGCATCAGGCCCAGCTCGTCGAATTCCCAGTTCTCGTTGCCGTAGGAGCGGAACCAGTGGCCGGAGTCGTCGTGCCACTCGTAGGCGAAACGCACGGCAATGCGGTTGCCCTCGCAGGCCCACACCTCCTTGATGAGCCGGTAGTCGAGCTCCTTCGCCCACTTGCGCTTCAGGAATTCGACGATCGCCGGACGGCCGGAGAAGAACTCCGCGCGATTGCGCCACGCGCTGTCCACGGTGTAGGCCAGCGAGACGCGCTCCGGATCGCGGGAATTCCACGCGTCCTCGGCGGCGCGCGCCTTCTGCGCCGCCGTCTCGCGCGTGAATGGCGGAAAGGGCGGCCGTCCCTGCGAGCTCGCGTTCATCGTTCCCTCAGAAATGTTTGGTGAACGTCAGTCCGATGGTACGCGGCGTATTGGTGACCGTGTACGGCTGCAGGCCGCACATCGGCACCTCGGCCACGGCGATGAGCGGGGCACCGTCGCCCGCGACCGGCGGGTGGAAGGTCGAACACTCGGCAAAGCGCGCGATCTCGGCGCGCTCGTCGAATGCGTTCTTGACGAACAGCTCCACGCCCCAGCTCTCGTTGTCGATGCCGCCGGCGAAATCGACGATGCTGTACGAGGGTTGCTTGCCGAGCAGGTTGCGCTCCGCGGTGCGCAGATCCGACCAGGCGCTGCCCTGGTACACCCAGGCCGCCTGCACGTGCGCGCGCTGGTTGCCCGCTGCGAATTCATAGCGGCCCACGGCGTTGCCCTTGAACTTCGGCTGCACCGGCAGCTGCTGCCCGCTCGGCGCCTGCACGATGGTGCCGACCGGCGCCAGCGGATCCGAGCAATCGGTGACCACCTTGCCGAACAGCGGATCGCCGGGCTCGACGTTCGGATCCGTGCCGTCGAGATTGTCGCCTCCATAGAGCGCACCGCAGTAATCCTGGCGCGTCTTCGCATCGAGGAACGACAACGCCGTCGACAACGTGAAGCCGTCGCTGACCGCCCAGACGATGTCGGTCTCGAAGCCCTTGATGCGCGCCTGCCCGGCATTGCGGATTTCCGTCAGGCCATTCGCGCCGAGGAATGAATACTGGAAGTCGTCCCAGTCATCGACGAACAACGCGCCGTTGAAGCGCAGGCGGTTGTTGGCCCAGGTGGTCTTGAAACCGACTTCGTAGTTGGTCAGGAAGTCCGACTTGTACGGCGGCAAGGAGCCCTTGCGGTTGATGCCGCCGGGGCGGAAGCCTTCCGACCAGGTTGCGTACAGCATCACGTCCTCCGTGGCGCGGAACGTCAGGTTGACGCGCCTGGTGTTGCCGTCCTCCTTCACCGTCTTCCTGAGGTTGATGCAGGGCGCCGCGCGGTACGGCTGCAGCGGCTCGAAGCACTGCGACTCGCCGGTGCCGCTGCTGAAGAATGCGCTGTAGCCGAAGAAGCCGAACAGCGAATTCTCGGACTCGAAGAAGCGCACGCCGCCCGTCAGTGAAAGCTTCCCGGTGAGGTCGAACGTCAATTCGCCGAACAGCGCGTCGTCCTTGTCGGTGCGCTGCTGCTCGGTGAGCCAGATGGTGTCCGGATTGCCGGTCACCGCCACTTCGTCGGCGAGCGCGGCGACCTGGTAGTCCTGGTGGATGCCGTGATCCTGCTTCTGCGTGAACGCACCCAGCGTCACGCGCCAGCGGTTCTCGGCGGGCGAGCTGAAGCGCAGCTCGTGGCTCTGCTTGCGGTAGCGGTCCGAGCCGACGATGAACTGCGACGGATCGACCAGCGCGCCGTCGTTGTCATAGAAGTAGTTGCCGTACTCGCAGCAGGCGTCGTAGAAGAAGGCGTAATCCGCGTAATCCGACTTGGTGTCGTCGTCGCGCTTGAGCCAGGCGCCGGCATAGGTCATGTCCCAGTTGCCGATCTTGCCCTGCAAGGTGAGCGCGGCCTGCACCCACTTGTCCTCGATGCTCTCCGGCAGCGCATGCGCGACCTTGAGATCGCCCTCGGCCGGATCGAAGCCGAAGGCGCCGTGCGCCACGGACTTCTGCGCCATGACCGTGGGCGTCAACGTCCAGGAATCGTTGAGATCGATGCCGAGCGCGAGGCGCGCGCCGCTCTTGCGGACATCGTTGTAGTTGTCCTCGACGCGTGCGCTGTTGTCGAGCGCGATGCCGGACGTCGGGAATACGCGGCTCGAGCGCACGTTGTCGATGAATCCGGGTTCGTACTTGGTCCAGCCCACGAGACGGATCGCCGCCTTCCCGCCGATCGGAATGTTCGTGAAACCCTGCGCGATGTAGCCGAGGTCGCCTTCCAGCGTGCTGCCGGTCAGCTCGAAGCCGGCGTCGAACTCCCCGACCCGCGGCTTGTTGGTGATGATGCGGATGGTGCCGGCCTGCGAGCTGGCGCCATACAGCGTGCCCTGCGGCCCGGCCAGCACCTCGACGCGCGCGATGTCGTAGATCTGCAGGTCGAGCGGACCCTGGATGGTCGTGATCGGCTGCTCGTCGAGGTACACGCCCACCGACGGCAGCGGGCCGGAGTGGTTGGCGTTCTCACCACTGGCGACGCCGCGCATGTACGGCCGCGAGAAGCCGGGGCCCGCGGTCTGATAGGAGACGTTCGGCAGGAATTTCACGTAGTCGCCGAAGTCGCTGACCTTGAGTTCGCGCAGTTCCTGCTGGCCGATCGCCTGGATGGACAGCGGCACGTCCTGCAGGCTCTCGTCGCGCTTCTGGGCCGAGACCACGACTTCCTCGAGCCCGACGTCGGTGGATTGCTGCGCCTGGGCGACGTTGCCACCGGCGAGGACGGCGCCGGCGAACGGCACGCTGCGGCGGATTGCGGAGGCGAGAACGAGGTTGTTCGTCATGACACTCCCCGAATTGTTGTTGGCGGCAGTGTATGCCAGCCGCTACCGAATCAAAACTGCGGCGTGGCTGGATAGCGGTCGAGCACCTCACCCAACGCGTGCTTCAGCGGCTCGAGCCAGGGCTCGAAATTGCGCCAATGGTCGAGACCTTCGCGGAAGATCGGTTGGCGCACCTGCTCGGAGCTCGCGGTGCGCACCGCGCGCCGGTTTTCGTGGAACCTGAGCACGCCCGGCTCGAACGGCAGCCCGCAGTAATCGAGCAGCCGCCGCACCTCGCCCTCGGTGTCCCCGACCATGTCCTCGTAGAACACGCGGTGCACCCTTTTGGGCAACGTCTCGCCGAAATGCACCATCAGCTCGACGTAGTCGCGGTAGTAGCGGCCGAGTTCCGCGAGGTCGTAGGTGAAATGCTGACCGCGCGCGAAATGCTGCTTGAAACAGGAGAAGCAGCAGCCGAGCGGATGGCGGCGCGCGTCGATGATCTTCGCGTTGGGCAGTATCAGGTGGATCAGCCCGACGTGCGCGAAGTTGTTGGGCATCTTGTCGATGAAGAACGGCCGCGCGGTCTTGCGCTGGATGCGCGTGCGTTCGAGGTAGCGCTCGCCGAGCGCGCGCAGCTCGTCCGCGGAAAACTTCCCGAGCGCGCGCGGATAGGCATTGCCGTCGGGGCGCGAGGTGCGGCCGCCGATCATGCGCGCGATCATGGTGATGTCCGGCAGCTCCTGCGTGCCCTCCACCTGCGAATGGCTGGCGAGGATCTGCTCGATGAGCGTGGAGCCGGAGCGCGGCAGTCCGACGATGAAGATGGGATCGGGCGCCGGGCAGCCGGCAGCGCGCCGTTCGTCGAAGAATTCGCGCGTGAACAGGCGGCGGCTGCGCGCGACGTGCGCCGCGTTCTCGCCGGGATCGTAGCGCACCAGTCTGCGACGCAGCGCGTTGCCGCGTGCGTAGTGTTCGAACGCGGCCGCGAACTCGCGCGCGTCCTCGTGCGCCTTGCCGAGCGCGAAGCGCAGATGCAGCCGGTCGTCGTTGGTCAGATCGTCGGCCTCGAGCTGCGCCTGCATCGCGGCGACGTCCTGCGCCGAAAAGTGATACGTCTTGAGATTCGCGAGACTCCACCAGGCCTCGCCCAGGTGCGGCGCGAGCCCGATGCAGCGCCGGTACGCCTCGACGGCCTCGGCGTTCTGGTTCGCGGTCTTCAGCGCGTGGCCGAGGCTCATCCACACCTTCGGCTGGTTCGGATAGTCGCGCAGCACGGCGCGGTACAGCGCGATCGAGGCATCGTATTCGCCGATGCGCCCGAGCACCGCGGCCTTGAGATTGCGCAGCCCGGGATTGCCGGGTTGTTCGGCGAGCAGCAGGTCCACTTCGCGCAGCGCCTCCGCCCACTTGTTCTGCCGGTGCAGCACCATGGCGTAGTTCTGGCGCGCCATGGTGAAGCCCGGCGCGAGTTGCACGCAGCGCTGCAGCAGCGTCTCGGCATCCTGGTTGCGCCCGAGGCGCGCCGCGACCTCGGCCAGCATGCGGATCGCGACCACGTCGGTGGGATGGCGCTTCAGGTGCTCGCGCAGCATGGCCTCGGCATCCGGGATGCGGTTCTCGACCAGCGCCAGCGCGGCCGCCATGAGCCGCGGATCGTGCGTCGAGTGCCGCAGGTGCTGCGCGAACGCCTCGTCGGCCGCTTCGCGCATGCCGAGCGCGCTGTAGTGATCGCCGAGCGCGCGCCACGCATCCGGCAGCGCCGGCTTGAAATGCACGGCGCGCCGCAGCGCGGCGATCGATTCCTCGCCATGTCCCAGCGCGCCGAGCGCCAGCCCGGAGAGCGCGAGCGCCTCGGGCTGCTCGGGATACACCTCGAGGATCTCCCGGGCCTGCCCGGCGGCTGCCGCCGCGTCGCGCGCCAGCAGCCGCGCGGCGTTCGCCAGCGCGACCTCGAGCGTGCCGGGCGGCGCGGACGCGGACATGCCTAGCTACCTTGGTGCCTGCCGGCCAGGTCCTTGAGCAACAGGTACCAGTGGTCGAGGCTCCGGTAGAACGAATCGACCGGGATGCGCTCGTCCAGGCCATGCGCGAAGTCGTCCTTGTGACGCATGAACAGGCCGTCCACGCCGTAGGTGGGGATGCCGTTGGCGCGGAACACGAGGCCATCCGTTGCGCCGGCCGCCTGGTTGGGCACGATCGGCACGCCCGGATGCAGCGCCTGCACGGCACGTGTCACCGCCTGCACCACGTCGGCACGCAGCGGCGACGCATCGCTCGACATGACCTCGGCATCGTATTTCACCTCGACGCCCGCGCCCGCGAGCTCCCGCAGCTTGTCGCGCACCGCATCCGGCTTCACACCCGGGAAGATCCGGCAGTTGACGATCGCCGTGGCGGACTGCGGCAGCGCGTTGTTGGCGTGACCGCCGGCGATGCGCGTGGCGACACAGGTGGTGCGCACCCATCCGACGTAGGCCGGATCCGCGGAGATCGCCTCGGCAGCGGCCGCGTCCTCCGGGTCCGCCGCGAATCTCCTCATGGCATCGCCGAGCGCGCCGGGCGTGGTCTCGCCGGTGGCGCGCAGGCTCGCGAGCGTGATGTCGTTGCTCATCACGGGGAACTGCCAGGCCTGCACGCGCCCCAGCGCCGCGGCCAGCTCGTAGATCGCGTTGTCGGCGCGCGGCAGCGAGCTGTGTCCGCCCGCGTTGTGCACGGTGAGCTTGAAGTCCGCGTAGGTCTTCTCGGCCGCCTGCAGCCGGTAATACAGCGGCTTGCCGGTGTCGTCGTCCAGCGAGCCGCCGCCCGCGTCGGAATTCAGCGCGAACCCGGCGTCCACCAGGTCGCGATGCTCGCGCAGCATCGCCACGGTGGTGCGCTGCGAGGTTTCCTCGTCACCGCTGAAGTAGACGATCAGGTCGCGCGTCGGCTCGAAGCCTTCGCGCTTGAGCCGCATCACGGTCGCGGCGATGGCGACCAGCCCGGCCTTGTTGTCGTAGCTGCCACGGCCGAAGAAGTAGCCGCCCTCCTCGATCAAGCGGTACGGATCGCGCTTCCAGTCCGCGCGCTTCGCGGTCACGACGTCCATGTGCGCCATGAGCAGGATGGGCTGGCCGCCGGTGCCATCTCCGCGAAAGCGCGCCGTCAGCGTCGCGGTCCGGTCGTTGGGGAAATCGAAACGCGTGACCTTGACGTCGCGGTCGGGAAAGCCCGCCGCGCGGAACTGCGCTGCCAGGTACTCGGCGAGCTCCGGTACCCGGTCGTTGCCGAGCTGCGTGGGTATGGAGACGGCCTTCTCGAGCATGGCGCGCGCGCTGCGATCCACGGGACGCTGACCCGGCGCGTCGGCCGCGCCGGCAATCG
>DASTHJ010000454.1:0-2361 GCA_035718265.1 Steroidobacteraceae bacterium
ACCTCAAGGGTAGGACCTTCGCGCTCTGGGGCCTGGCGTTCAAGCCGGGCACCGACGACATGCGCGAGGCGCCGTCACGCGTGCTGCTGGAGCGTCTCTGGGCCGCCGGCGCCCGGGTGCGCGCCTTCGATCCGGCCGCGATGAAGGAGACGCGCCGCATCTACGGCGAACGCGCCGATCTTACCCTGTGCCATCGGGCGCGCGAGACGCTGGAGGGCGCGGACGCGCTCGCCATCGTGACGGAGTGGAAGGAGTTCCGCAGCCCGGATTTCGACTACCTGAAGCAGCAGCTCAAGGCGCCGGTGATCTTCGACGGCCGCAATCTCTACGATCCGGGGATGATGAAGAAGCAGGGATTCAAGTACTACGCGATCGGGCGCGGGGAGCGCGTTGCCTAGCCGGGATCGCTAACTGGAGACGCCCGAGACTGCGCGATCACGGCGACGTGGCCGCCCACGGCCCCGATGCCGGGAAAGAAGGCCCGGAAGAGGCGCGTATGAGGCGGCTTCATCCGCGACCCTGAGCGTGAATGGGCTGCGAACGATCACGCCGCCATAGTCCGCGCCATCCTGCATGTTTTCACTGAGCAGCAATACACAGCCTTGCACTTGCGCTGCCGCCACGACCAGGCAGTCCCACCAGTTCAGTCGGTGGCGAGCTTCGATCTCATGGGCGCACAACAGGACTTCCGTATTGATGGGTTGAGGATTCCACGCGAGGTATGCCTGGACTTCCTCCCATGCGTCGTCGCGCGCTACGCCTGTGCGGAATTTCCGCGTGACCACATCGTAGAGTTCGCTCAGGACCTGCACGCTGGTCCGGCCCCGTTGGCCATCCCAAAGTTGCCGGATCCAGTCCCGGGCCTTTGTCTGCTTGACCGGATCACGCGGGTCACGCGCATAAGCGAAGACGCTCGTATCAACGAACACGAGACCGGTCATGGATCTCCTCCCTGGATGGATACTTTTCCGGTTCGCCGGTCAGATTGAATGACGGCTTCGACAGCCAGCGTCGATAGGCGCGCAAGTATTCACGCCGGTCCTTCATGGAGGCCTGCAAGTGCTCCCCGATGAATCGGGACATGCTCTTGTTCTGCTCGGCGGCCTGCGCACGCACCCATGCCGCCGTCTCTTCGTCGAGCGTGATGGTGATGTTTTTCATGACCGTGATATTACACGAGTCCCGTGTATTTATGACCCACTCCTTTGATCCGGTACGATGCGCGCCTCATGAAACTCGTCCCCGTCATCCTCTCCGGCGGCTCCGGCACCCGCCTCTGGCCGCTGTCCCGCGAACTCCTTCCCAAACAGCTTCTCGCGCTCACTGGCGAGCGCACGATGCTGCAGGAGACCGCGGCGCGGTTCGCCGGACTGGGCGCTGCAACGGGTCCTGTCGTGGTTTGCAACGAAGCTCATCGTTTCCTGGTCGCCGAGCAGCTCCGCGAGATGCAGCTTCAGCCCACGGCGATCCTGCTCGAGCCGGTCGGCCGCAACACGGCGCCGGCGATCGCGCTGGCCGCGCACGCCGCCTTGAGCGCGTTCGGCGAGGACGTGCTGCTGCTGGTACTGCCGGCCGACCACACGCTGAGCGATCTCGCCGCCTTCCAGTCTGCGATCCGCCACGCGGTCACCGCGGGTGAATCCGGCAAGCTGGTGGCCTTCGGCATCGTGGCGCGCTCTCCCGAGACCGGATACGGCTATCTACGTACGGGCAAGCCCGAGCCCGAGGGCAGCCCCGTGCGCCCCATCGCGCAGTTCGTGGAGAAGCCGGACCTGGCGCGCGCCCGCGAATTCGTCGCCTCGGGCCAGTACTTCTGGAACTCGGGCATGTTCCTGTTCGGCGCACAGCGTTTCCTCGACGAACTCGCGAGCTTCGCGCCCGACATCGCCGCGTCCTGCACGCGCGCCAGCGCGACCGCGGTGCGCGACGCCGACTTCACGCGCATCGATGCGGCGACGTTCGCCGCCTGCCGCAGCGACTCGGTCGACTACGCCGTCATGGAAAAGACCCGCGACGCGGTCATGGTGCCGCTCGACGCGGGCTGGAACGACGTGGGTTCCTGGAGCGCGCTGCACGAGATCCTCCCCGCCGACGAACAGGGCAACGTGGCGCGCGGCGACGTGCTGCTCGAGGACGTCCGCAACAGCTACGTGCACGCCGACAGCCGGCTGGTCGCCGCGCTCGGCATCGACGACCTGGTGATCGTCGAGACGGCCGACTCCGTGCTGGTCGCGCCGCGCTCCAAGGTGCAGGACGTCAAGAAGATCGTGGCGCGCATCAAGGCATCGGGCCGCGCCGAACACCTGGCGCCCGCCGCACCGAATCCAGCCAAAAAAGGAAAGGCCTGAGTGATCAATCTCG
>DASTHJ010000455.1:0-2279 GCA_035718265.1 Steroidobacteraceae bacterium
CTGCGCTGGGGCCAGACCGCGTTCCGCAACTTCAAGGTCGTGCCGCCGAACACCGGCATCGTGCACCAGGTGAACCTCGAGTACCTGGGCCGCGTGATCTTCCACAACGACACCGCCGGCCAGAACCTCGCCTACCCGGACACCGTGGTCGGCACCGATTCGCACACCACGATGATCAACGGCCTCGGCGTGCTCGGCTGGGGCGTGGGCGGCATCGAGGCCGAGGCCGCGATGCTCGGCCAGCCCGTGACCATGCTGATTCCGCAGGTCATCGGCTTCAAGCTCACCGGCCAGCTCCAGCCCGGCGCCACCGCCACCGACCTGGTGCTCACCGTCACGGAGATGCTGCGCAAGAAGGGCGTGGTGGACAAGTTCGTCGAATACTTCGGCGACGGCCTCGCGAACCTGCCGCTCGCCGATCGCGCGACCATCGCCAACATGGCGCCCGAGTACGGCAGCACCTGCGGCATCTTCCCGATCGACGAGGAAACGCTGCGCTATCTGGCGCTCTCCGGCCGGTCACAGGAGCAGATCGCGCTGGTCGAGGCATACGCCAAGGCGCAGGGCCTGTGGCGCTACAACGGCGCCAGGCCTGCCGACTACACCGACGTGCTGGAGCTGGATCTCGCCACCGTCGAGCCCAGCCTCGCGGGTCCGAAGCGTCCGCAGGACCGCGTGCCGCTGTCGAAGGCGAAGAACGTATATCGCACCGCGCTCAAGACGATGGCCGAGGAGCGCAGCCGCAAGAATCCCACCGCCACCGGCCAGGCCGAGGTGCTGCTCGACGGGCAGAAGGTCGAAATCCGCGACGGCGCCGTGATGATCGCCGCGATCACCAGTTGCACGAACACCTCGAATCCCTACGTGCTGGTCGGCGCCGCGCTGCTGGCGCGCAATGCCGCGAAGCTGGGTCTGAAGTCGAAGCCCTGGGTGAAGACCTCGCTCGCGCCGGGCTCGCGCGTCGTCACCGACTATCTGTCCAAGGCCGGCCTGCTCGCGCCGCTGGAGTCGATCGGCTTCAACGTGGTCGGCTACGGCTGCACCACCTGCATCGGCAATTCCGGCCCGCTCAAGCCCGAGCTCTCCGCCGGCATCAAGGCCGGCGACATCGTCGCGGTCTCGGTGCTGTCCGGCAACCGCAACTTCGAAGGCCGCGTGCATCCGGAAGTGAAGATGAACTTCCTCGCCTCGCCGCCGCTGGTGGTGGCCTACGCGCTCGCCGGCAGCATGGACATCGACCTGCAGAGCGAGGTGCTCGGCCACGACGCCAACGGCAAGCCGGTGGTGCTCGCCAACATCTGGCCGTCGGACAAGGAAGTGCACGAGGTGGTGCGCCAGACGCTCGACTCGGCCATGTTCCGCAAGAGCTACGCGAACGTGTTCACCGGCGACAGCAACTGGTCGTCGATCAAGGTGCCGACCGGCAAGATCTACTCGTGGGACGACAAGTCCACCTACGTGCGCAATCCGCCGTACTTCGACGGCATGACCATGACGCCGCGACCGGTCACCGACATCACCGGTGCGCGCGTGCTCGCGCTGCTCGGCGACTCGGTGACCACCGATCACATCTCGCCGGCCGGTGACATCGCGAAGACCAGCCCCGCGGCCAAGTACCTGGTCGCGCAGGGCGTGCAGCCGGTGGATTTCAACTCCTATGGTGCGCGCCGCGGCAATCACGAGGTCATGATGCGCGGCACGTTCGCCAACATCCGGCTGCGCAACCTGCTGGCGCCGGGCACCGAGGGCGGCGTGACCGTCCACGTGCCGAGCGGCGAACAGATGTCGATCTTCGACGCCGCCATGCGCTACAAGCAGGAAGGCACGCCGCTCGTGATCCTCGCCGGCAAGGAATACGGCACCGGCTCGTCGCGCGACTGGGCCGCCAAGGGCACGATGCTGCTGGGGGTGCGCGCCGTGATTGCCGAAAGCTTCGAGCGCATCCACCGCTCCAACCTCATCGGCATGGGCGTGCTGCCACTGATGTTTCCGGCCGGCAAGACGGCCGCGACGCTCGGCCTCACGGGTCACGAGATCTTCGAGATCACCGGGCTCGACAACGCCGCGGCGAAGACCGTCAAGGTGGTCGCGACGCCGCCCAAGGGATCGCCGATCAGCTTCGAGGCGCGCGTGCGCATCGACACGCCCAAGGAACGCGACTACTTCCGCCACGGCGGCATCCTGCAGTACGTCCTGCGCCAGCTCGCCGCCAAGGCTGCGTAGGTAGCGGTGCCGGGCGTGGTGGTGCCGGGCACCAATTCCCGTAATTGAGTCGCCGT
>DASTHJ010000456.1:0-2555 GCA_035718265.1 Steroidobacteraceae bacterium
GAGGCGAGGATCTCGCGGTTGATGGCGCTGTCGTCGACCACCAGCACGCGCGTGCCGGGCGAGAGCAGCAGACCCTGCGCCGAGTCCGAGGTCATGGCCGGCGCCGCCGGCAGCGTGATCGACAGCGAGAAGGTCGAGCCCTGGCCCGGCTGGCTCACCACCGTGATGTCGCCGCCCATGAGCGTCGCGAGCTGACGGCTGATCGCAAGACCCAGCCCCGTGCCGCCGAAGCGGCGCGTGGTCGAGCCGTCTTCCTGCACGAACGCGTCGAAGATCGCCGCCTGGTTCTCCGGCAGGATGCCCGTGCCAGTGTCGATGACGTCGATGACCAGCGACACGTGGGATTCCGAGGGGTTCACGCCCCGCGCGCGCACCAGCACGTGGCCGCTGGCCGTGAATTTGAGCGCGTTCGACACCAGGTTCATGAGGATCTGGCGGATGCGCAGCTCGTCACCCTTGGCCCAGCGATGCAGATAGGGGTCGATGTCGAGCAGCAGCTCGATGCCCTTCTGATGCGCGCGCTGCGCGAAGAGGTCGATGACTTCCTCGATCACCTGGCGGATGTCCAGGTCCTGCGATTCCAGCCGCAGCTTGCCCGCCTCGATCTTCGAGAAGTCGAGAATGTCGTTGATGATGGCGAGCAGCGCGTCGGCCGAGCTCTGGATGGTCGCGGCGAAACGGCGCTGGCGCGGATCCAGTTTCGAATCGAGCAGCAGCTCGGTCATGCCGAGCACGCCGTTCATCGGCGTGCGGATCTCGTGCGACATGCGCGCGAGGAATTCGGACTTGGCGCGCGAGGCGGCTTCCGCCATGCGGCATGCCTCGACGCTGTCGTTCATGGCCTGGCGCAGCGTGCGGTTCGCCTCGGCGAGACTGCGCGTGCGTTCTTCCACCTGCGCTTCGAGGATTTCCTGCTGCTTGCCGAGTTCCTGCTCGCGATTGCCGATCTGGCCCAGCATCACGTTGAAGCCGCGCATCAGGTGACCGATCTCGTCGTCCGTGGTCACGTGTGCGCGCTTGGTGTAGTCGCCGTTCTCGGCCGCCTGCATCACGTCGACCAGGTGCAGCAGCGGCGCGGCAATGTGCTGCTGCACGCTGCGCGCCATCAGCCAGGCGAGCGCGAACGCGGCCACGGAGCTGCCGAGCAGGATCGCGATCTGCATGATCAGCTTTTCCTTGAGCTCGGAGAGGTTCGCGCGCACGTACAGATGGCCGATGACCTGGCCCTGGTCGGTGATCGGATAGACGAGGTGCAAGGCCGACAGGCCGTCGAAGCGATGCTGGTGCTCGGTGCCCTGGATGGCCTGCTGCTGCCAGATCTGCGTCGGCGTCGGCGTGCCGGTCGAGCTCATCAGCAAGGTCTTGCTGGCCGCGTAGTGCATCAGCACGCGCTTGTGAGCGTCTATCAGCAGCGCTTCCTCGACGTTCGGCTCGACGCGCAGCGCACTCACCAGCGCCTCGGACTGGCCGAAGTCCTGGCTCTGGATGGCCGTCGCGCTGCGGCCCGCCACGACGCGCGCCACCGCGTTCAGGTGCTCGTACGCTTCGCTGTGGCTGTAGAAATAGGAGGACACGCCCTGCGTGAGCGCAGCGATCAGCAGCGCAATGGAGGCCGTCAACGCACTGGCCGCGATGAGCTTGGTGCGTAACGGCAGATGTGCCAGCGAAAGGCGTTTCATTCGACGGTACGATTCCTGACGCAGGTGCGCCCTCAAGCCGTATCGGCTTGATTCCGTTCACACTTGACCGAACCGGGCCGAACTGAGAGCTGAGTCCCACCGTGGGAGATTGGTGGTGACACCGATTGACAGCCGCTGCCGCGGCAGCCGTCCAGCCTGCGCAGCTAAGTGGTTGTTTTCGTGGGATTTGCCTTGACAGGGCGGGGCGCCGCCTTGAGAATCGCGCCCCTTCCGTTTGGCGCCCGATCGGGCGGTTTCCGGCGTGGAAAGGTAGCTCAGCCGGTTAGAGCACGGCACTCATAATGCCGGGGTCGAGGGTTCGATTCCCTCCCTTTCCACCATTCTTACAAAGGGATACACGCGCTCCGTCGCGAACCCTTCCCACGGTAAGCGCAGGGTAAGCGCAAGAATCGGCTTTTCGTTGAGCTTCGCCACCGCCTCACGCCGTTGGTCGGGCGCGAGGTGCGCGTAGCGCAACGACATCTGCACGGTGCTGTGGCCGAGCAGATCTCGGACGGTGTTGAGCGGCACGCCGCGTTGAACCAGGCGCGAAGCGAAGTGATGGCGCATGTCGTGCCATCGGAATTGAGTGATGCCAGCCCGCTTCAGCAACGCCTTCCACCCGTTCTTGTAGTTCGTGGCGACAGCAAACACGCGCGCTCTATCGGCCGTCTGCTCCCTCCAGCTGCGCAACAAGCTCATTGCCTCATCATTCAATGGGATGTGGCGCGTCTGGCGGCTCTTGGCATTCGGTCCTTCGATGGTAAGCAGCTGGCGCTCGAAGTCGATCGACGGCCATCGCAACTTGAGCAGTTCGCCGCGACGCAGGCCGGTGTTGATCGAGAGCAGCACGGCTGGCGTCAGATGATCGCCGAA
>DASTHJ010000457.1:0-4445 GCA_035718265.1 Steroidobacteraceae bacterium
CATCACTCGCTGATCATCAACATCCTGAACGACTCGTTCCTCGAGGACCTGAACAGCACCAACGGCACCTACGTCAACGGCAAGTTGATCAAGAAGCACGCCCTGCAGCACGGCGACGTCGTGACCGTCGGCCACCACCAGCTGCGCTTCGTCGAGGACGACGAGGCCCAGGACGAATTCGAGAAGACGATGGTCATCCAGCCGTCGTCGCGCCCGGCCGCCGAGAAGATGCGCGCCGCGAAGGACGTCGCAGAGAAGGTCTCCGCGGATCTGTCCGCGAGCGGCGCCCGCCGCGGCCTCGACGGCAAGACGCCGGTCAAGAAGGCCAAGCTCCAGGTGCTGTCCGGCTCGTTCGCGGGCCGCGAGCTCGAACTCAACAAGGCCCTCACGACCCTGGGACGTCCGGGAATCCAGGTGGCCGCCATCACGCGTCGCCAGGACGGCTATTTCATCGTGCACGTCGACGCCGACAAGCCGGACAACTATCCGCTGGTCAACGGCACCGCCATCGGCAGCCAGGCGCGCAAGCTCACCGACAACGACGTCATCCAGCTCGCCGGCGTGAAGATGGGCTTCTTCGAAGCCTGAAATGGGGACAGTCCCCATTTGCTAGGAAACGGGGACGGAGCCGAAAGGCTCCGTCTTTTTTTTGCAGCGTCCTACTTGAGCTCGAGCGGCACGCGCTGGCTGACGCCGCACAGCAATTCGTACGGAATGGTCGCCGCGTGCGCCGCGACTTCCTCGACCGGCAATCCCTCGCCCCACACGATGGCCTTGCTGCCGGCGCTCACCTTCGACGCGCCGGTCACGTCGACCGCGATCATGTCCATGGACACGCGCCCCACCAGCGGATATCGCGAGCCGGCGATCAGCACCGGCGTTCCATTGACCAGGTGCCGCGGCAGACCGTCGCCATAACCGGCGGCGAGAATGGCGATGGCGCTGTCGCGCTCCGCCCGCCACGTACCCGCATATCCCACCGTCTCGCCGCGCTTCACTTCGCGCACGGTCAGCACCGTGGTCTCGAGCGTCATCACCGGCTTCAGGCCATGATCGGCGGCCGTCGCGTCGGCGAACGGCGAGACGCCGTACAGCGCGAGGCCGGGACGTACCCAGTCGCCATGCGCGCGCGGATGGCCGAGCGTGCCGGCGGAGTTGCCGATGCTCGTGGCAAGGCGTTGCGGGCCGGCGAGCGCACAGGAGGCCAGCGTCGCCTCGAACTTCCCGATCTGCTCCAGTGTCATCGGTTCGCTGCGCTCGTCGGCACGCGCCAGGTGCGTCATGACCCGCAGCTCGAGCGGCGGCACGGCGAGTCCACGCAGCCGCGCGAGCGCCGGGCCGAAGTCCTCCGGCCGGAAGCCGAGCCGGTTCATGCCCGTGTCCATCTTGATCCACACGACGAACCGCCGCGCATCGCGGTGCGCCTCGAGCAGCTTGATCTGCAGCGGATCGTGCACCACCAGCTCGAAGCGGTGATGCGCGGCCTCGGCGAGCTGCTCGGCATTGAAGATGCCTTCGAGCAGCACGATCGGCGCACGCACGCCGGCCGCGCGCAACGCGATGCCCTCTTCCAGCCGTGCCACGGCGAATGCGTCGGCATCGCCGAGCGCCAGCGCGGTGGCGACGAGCCCGTGACCGTAGGCATTGGCCTTGATGACGGCCATGACTTTCGAGCCCGGCGCGTAGGCGCGGATGGCGCCGAGGTTGTGGCGGAGCGCGGCGCTGTCGATCAGCGCGCGGAGCAGCCGGATCAACGCATGATTCCTTCGCCGTAGGCCGGGTCGACGTAGTTCTCGAAGCGGCTGTTGGCGCCGCGGAAGGTCAGGCGGATCTCGCCGATCTCGCCGTTGCGATGCTTGGCGAGGTCGATCTCCGCGACGCCCTTCTTCGGCGTCTCGCGGTTGTAGACCTCTTCGCGGTAGATGAGCAGGATCATGTCAGCATCCTGTTCTATTGCACCCGATTCCCGCAGATCCGACATCACCGGCTTCTTGTTCTCACGCTGCTCGACGCCGCGGTTCAACTGCGAGAGCGCAATCACCGGGCAGTTCAGCTCCTTCGCCAGCGCCTTCAGGCCGCGCGAGATCTCCGAGATCTCGGTGGCCCGGTTCTCCTTGGTTCCCGGCACCGTCATGAGTTGTAGATAGTCCACGACGATGAGGTCCAGCCCATGCTCGCGCTTGATGCGCCGCGAACGGGCGCGCAACTCGGTGGGCGTGAGCGCCGGCGTATCGTCGATGAAGATCTTGGCGTCCTGCAGCTGCTTGGTCGCGCTGGTGATGCGCGGCCAGTCGTCCTCGGACAGCTTGCCGCTGCGGATGTTGCCGAGATGCACGCTGCCCACCGACGACAGCATGCGTGTCAGGATCTGCTCGGCGGGCATTTCCAGCGAGAAGATCGCCACCGAGGCCCGGATGCCCTCCTTGAGCGCCGCGTACTCGGCCATGTTGATCGCCAGAGTCGACTTGCCCATCGACGGGCGCCCGGCGACGATCAGCAGGTCGCCACCGCGCAGACCACCGGTCTTGGCATCGAAATCGATGAAGCCGGTCGGCAGTCCGCGCGGTTTGTTGGGATTGTTGTACAGGTCGTCGATCTGGTCGATCAGTGCCGGCAGCGCCTGCCGTGCACTCACGTAGCCCTTGCCTCGCGATGAACCTTCGGCGATCGCGAAGATCTTGCGCTCCGCATGCTCGACCAGCTCGCGCGCGGTCTCGCCTTCCTCGTTCCAGACGGAGCTTGCGATCTCGCCGCCGACCGTCACCAGCGAGCGCAGCAACGCGCGCTCCTTGACGATCTCGGCATAGGCGCGGGCATTCGCGGCACCGGGCGTATCGCGTGTCAGCGTGCCCAGGTAGGAAAGCCCGCCCGCCTCGTTGAGCTTGCCGAGACGCTGCAATTGCTCCGACACCGTGACCGGATCGCAGGGCTGCGCTTCACCGCACAGCGCGGCGATGGCCTCGAAGATCAGCTTGTGGTCCGGGCGAAAGAAATCGTCGGCCGTGATCACGTCACCGACGTTGTCCCACGCAGCGCGATCGAGCATGAGACCGCCGAGTACGGCCTGCTCTGCCTCGACCGAATGCGGCGGGGCGCGCAGTTCATTGACGGCAGATCGGTCGCGGCGGAATTTGGGCGTGCTGGACATCGATGAACCCCCGGGAGCGGACGGTAGTTTCCACTCTGGCGCGGCTCGCTACCAGAGGTAATTGCGGGCGGGGAAAACGAAAACGGCACCCGCAGGTGCCGTTTCCAGAAGCAACAACGGGTTCGCTTCTATTCTTCCGCCGTAATCGTCACCGGCAACTGCACGTCGATGTCCGTGTGCAGGTGCAGGCTCACGACATGGTCGCCGACCGTGCGCAGCGGGCCGGTCGGCAGCCGCACTTCCGAGCGCGCGACCTTGTGGCCCTGCGCCGTGCAGGCCTCGGCGATGTCCGCCGTGCCGATGGAGCCGAACAGCTTGCCTTCGGTGCCGGCCTTGGCCGTGATCTGCAGCTTGAAGTCCTTGAACGCGGCGGCGCGGCTCTCCGCGTCCTGCAGCTGATCGCGCGCGATCTTCTCGAGCTCGGCGCGGCGCGCCTCGAACTTCTTGACGTTCTCGGGCGTGGCCAGCGTGGCCTTGCCCTTCGGCAGCAGGAAGTTGCGGCCGTAGCCGGACTTCACCTTGACGCGGTCGCCGATGTTGCCAAGGTTCGCGACCTTGGTGAGCAGAATGACGTCCATGGTTTACCTCAGTGCTGGTCCGTGTACGGCAGCAGCGCGAGGTAGCGCGCACGCTTGATCGCGGCCGCGAGCTGGCGCTGGTAGAACGCCTTGGTGCCCGTGATGCGGCTCGGCACGATCTTGCCGGTCTCGGTGATGTACTGCTTGAGCGTGGCCAGATCCTTGTAGTCGATCTGCTTGACGCCTTCGGCGGTGAAACGGCAGAACTTGCGACGGCGCGAGAACGAGCGGTTGCCACCGCCGGCGCCACCACCGCCCCCCGGGCCACTACGACGCGGTTTTTCGGTACTCATCAGGCATTCACTCCCATGTCGTCGTCATCGCCACCGAAGGACTCTTCGCGACGCGATCGGCCGCCTTCCTTCTCTTCCTGCGCGGCCTTGGCCATCGGCGACGGCTCGGTCACGGCCTCGTCCATGTTCACGACCAGGTGGCGCAGCACGGCGTCCGAGAAACGGAACGCGCCGGTGAGCTCCTGCAGGGTCTTCTGGTCGGTCTCCACGTTCATGAGCACGTAGTGCGCCTTGTGGACCTTGGCGATCGGGAACGTCAGCTGGCGACGGCCCCAGTCCTCGAGACGATGCACGGTGCCGCCACCGGCGGTGATCATGCCGCGGTAGCGCTCGATCATGGCGGGGACCTGCTCGCTCTGGTCCGGATGGACCAGGAACACGATTTCGTAATGCCTCATGTGTCCTCCTTACGGATATAGCCACCCG
>DASTHJ010000458.1:0-2800 GCA_035718265.1 Steroidobacteraceae bacterium
AGCGCTGGTTTTTTGCGCTTGAGAACCCACATTTGGCCCGCTAGACTGCGCGCCCTTTTTCTAAACCCCGGCCGGCAAAATCCGCCCGGTAAGAGAGAAACTCCATGAAAGCCGACACGCATCCCGAGTACAAGGAAATCAACGTGAGCTGCACTTGCGGCAACTCCTTCAAGACGCGGTCGACTTTGGGACACGATCTGCAGGTCGAGGTGTGCGCCAACTGCCATCCGTTCTATACGGGCAAGCAGAAGATCGTGGATACCGCCGGGCGCGTCGACAAGTTCCGCAAGAAGTACGCTGCCGCTGGCCGCTGAAGAACTTCCCGGCCTGCCAAGGCCACTCAGGAAGGCGCCCGCTTCGAAAGAAAACGGGCGCCTTTTTGCTGTTCGGCGTTGCCGACCGGAACTTGTTGTGGCAGCGCCATATCGTAGTTAAATACGCGCTTGACCCGTTCGCGGAGACCTCTGTCATGAAGCGCTCCCATCTGATTGCACTGTGCCTCGCTGCCACGAGCGTGTTCGTGGGCGGCTGCGCTTCGAACCCGGCGACCGGCGGCAAGAACGTGGTCCTGGGCTCGATGGAGGGCGAGAAGAAAACCGTCCAGAAGCACCACCAGGAGATCGTCAAGGCTCTCGGCCTCTACGACGACCAGGCCACGCAGGAATACGTCAACCTGGTGGGGCAGCGCGTAGCACGCGTCAGCGACTTGCCGAACGAGGAATTCAAGTTCTTCGTGATCGACGATGAGGCGATCAACGCATTCACCACGGGCTGCTGCAACGTATACGTCAATCGCGGATTGCTGCTGAACATCAACTCCGAGGCCGAGCTCGCGGGTGTGCTCGGCCATGAAATCGGCCACATCACGGCGCGCCATCCGGCGCGTCGCCAGACGCGCGGCGTTGCAGCGTCGCTGGGTGCGATGGCGGCCGCGATCCTCACGGGCTCGAACGCCATCGGGCAGCTCGCCAACATCGGTGCGCAGGCATGGATGATGGGATATGGGCGCGAAAACGAGATGGAGGCCGATCGCCTCGGCATGAAATACATGGTCAAGGCGGGGTACGACCCGGAGTCCATCGGCCACGTGTTCGCGATGTTCCAGGCTGGCGAGAAATTCGAGCGCGCCCGCGCGGCGGCCGAAGGTCGCGAGCCGCGCCTGTACCACGGCGTGTTCTCCAGCCACCCGAGCCCCGACGAGCGCGCGGTGCAGGCGGCGAAGGGCGCCGCGAACATCAAGGATGCGCCGCCCGGTGGGTGGATCGAACGCCACGACGAATACCTGATGACCATCAACGGCATCGCCTACGGCTCGAGCAAGGCGCAGGGCATCGTGCGCGACAACCGCTTCTATCACGCGGACATGGGCATCACCGTCGCGTTCCCGAAGGGCTGGACCATCGAGAACCAGCGCGATCGACTGCTGGCGTTCACGCCGAAGCGCGACGCTTTCATGCAGATCCTGATCGACAGGAAGCCCGACAAGCAAGCGCCGCGGGAATTCCTGCTGAGCAAGCTCAAGGGCGCTTCGGTGTTCAAGGGCGAGCCCATCACCAGCACGGAAGGCAACGAGGGTTACGCGGTCGTCACCCGCAACGGCTCGCCCATCGACAACGGGCCGGTCCGCTGGGTCGCGGTGTACCGTGGGCAAAGCGTGTTCATCACCGCCGGTGCGAGCCGCTCGGCGCTGAACGGCGTGCCGGAGATCGACGGCCTCATCATGTCGGTGGCCGAAACCCTGCGTGGGCTACGGCCGTCGGAGTTTCCGCTGGCCGAGCCGTATCGCATCAAGGTCGTGAAGGCCACCGACAACACCAGGCTGTCGGACTACGCGGCGGACATGCCCGAGGACAAGTTCAAGAAGGAAACCCTCGAGCTGATCAACGCGATGTACCCGAACAAGAAGCCGAAGCCCGGGCAGCTCTTCAAGATCGTCGAATAGCTGCGGCGCCGCGCGTTCCATCACGCGCGCCGTTGCCTTGATTCCCGCGCGGGACCGTGTAAGTCTCGCCCAGATTCACTGTCGTCAACGCATCGCGCCCTCAAGGCCATCCTCAACCATGTCGGACAAGAAACTCGAGCTCGTCGATCCCGCCAACGGCAAGAAGACCTTGCTACCCGTACGTCCAGGCACCCTGGGTCCGTCGGTGGTCGACATCGCGCCGCTCGCCAAGGATTTTGGCGCGTTCACCTACGATCCGGGTTACGGCGCCACGGCGGCCGTGGAGAGCAAGATCACCTACATCGACGGCGAGGCCGGCGTGCTCATGCATCGCGGCTATCCCATCGAGCAGCTCGCCGCGAAGAGCTCGTTCATCGAGGTCTGCTATCTACTGCTGAACGGCGACCTGCCGAGCCGCACGCAGCTCGACCAGTTCGAGCAGAGCATCCGCAATCACACGATGATCAACGAGTCGCTGCTGCGCTTCTTCGGCGGCTTCCACCACAACGCGCACCCGATGGCGATGGTGTCGGCGGTAGTGGCGTCGATGTCGGCGTTCTATCACGACTCGATGGACATCCATAACCCGCGGCACCGCGAGATCTTCGCGCACCGCATCATCGCCAAGATCCCGACCATCGCGGCCGCGGCGTACAAGCATTCGCTCGGCCAGCCGTTCATCTATCCGCGCAACGACCTCGACTATTGCGCGAACATGCTGCACATGTTCTTTGCCGTGCCGTGCGAGCCGTACAAGCTCGACCCGGTGGCGGCCGAGGCGCTCGACCTGCTGTTCATCCTGCACGCCGACCACGAGCAGAATGCGAGCACCTCCACGGTGCGCCTGGCGGGCTCGAC
>DASTHJ010000459.1:0-3255 GCA_035718265.1 Steroidobacteraceae bacterium
CACGCCGACGCCGCTGTTCTTCGCGCACATCGCCGGCATGCAGAAGTACCTGCCCGCGGCGATGGCGCTGCTGGCGCCGAACGTGAACTCCTACCGGCGCATCTCGCGCTTCCAGCTCGCGCCCATCAACGTGCAATGGGGGTACGACAACCGCACCGCCGGGCTGCGCGTGCCCGCCTCGGACCCGGACGCGCGGCGCATCGAGAATCGCCTCGCGGGCGCCGATGCCAATCCGTACATCGCATTGGCTACTTCCCTGGCCTGCGGCTATCTCGGGATGGTGGAGGGCCTGCTGCCCTCCGAGCCGATCTCGGGCAGCGCGCACGACCTGCCGTTTTCGCTGCCGCGCTCGCTCGACGACGCGATCCGCGAACTGCGTGCCTGCGAGCCGCTGGTGCGCATCCTGGGGGACCCGTTCATCTCCGCGTACACCATCGTCAAGGAAGCCGAGTACGAGGTGTTCCTGCAGGTGATCAGCTCCTGGGAGCGCGAGCACCTTCTGTTGAACGTCTAAGAGGTGCCGGGTGAGAAAAGTGGGGATTGGCGCGTGAGGAGGATTCACCAATGAGGCCCTGTCCGGCAGTGCCTCGAGCGGCATTCGCGAGATTCGACGCAATCCCCACTTTTCCCACCCGGCACCTCTCATGACCTCCACGCAAGAATGGCAGCGGCTGGACCGCGCGCACTACCTGCACCCGTTCACCGACTACAAGGCGCTGTCGGCGCGCGGTGCGCGCATCGTCACGCGGGCCGAAGGCGTCTACATCTACACGTCGGACGGCGAGCGGATCCTCGACGGCATGTCGGGGTTGTGGTGCGTTGCGCTGGGATACGGCCGCCAGGAGCTGGTCGACGCCGCCTGCCGCCAGATGCAGGAACTGCCTTACTACAACAGCTTCTTCCAGTGCTCGACCACGCCAGCCATCGAGCTGGCACGCCTGCTCGCCGAGGTGACGCCGCCGCAGTTCAACCACGTCTTCTATACGGGTTCGGGCAGCGAGGCCAACGACACGTTGATCCGGCTGGTGCGCCGCTACTGGCAGCTCGTGGGCGAACCGCAGCGCAACGTGATCATTTCGCGCTGGAATGGCTATCACGGCAGCACGATCGCCGGGGCGTCGCTGGGCGGCATGCAGCCCATGCACGAACAGCTGGGCAGCGATGGTGCGGTGCCGGGCATCGCCCACATCAGCCAGCCGTACTGGTTCGGCGAGGGCGGCGGGCTGACGCCGGCCGAATTCGGCCTGGCCTGCGCGCGCGAGCTCGAGCAGAAGATCCTCGAACTGGGCCCGGAACGCGTCGCGGCCTTCGTCGGCGAGCCGGTGCAGGGCGCGGGCGGCCTGGTGATCCCGCCGCAGACCTACTGGCCGGAAATCCAGCGCATCGTCGACAAGTACGGCATCCTGCTGGCCTCCGACGAGGTCATCTGCGGCTTCGGGCGCACCGGCCAGTGGTTTGGCTGCGAATACTTCGGCACGCGCCCGGATTTCCTGACCCTGGCCAAGGCCCTGTCCTCCGGCTATCTACCGATCGGCGGCCTGATGGTCGGCGACCGGGTCGCCCGCGTGCTGATCGACAAGGGCGGCGAGTTCTTTCATGGTTTCACCTATTCCGGCCACCCCGCCGCGTGCGCCGTGGCCGTCGAAAACCTGAACATCTTCAGGCGCGAGCGCATCGTCGAACGCGTACGGGATGATGCGGCGCCCTATCTAGCCGCGCGCTGGCGCGAGCTCGCCGCGCACCCGCTGGTCGGCGAGGCGCGCTGCCTGGGGTTGCTGGCGGCCATCGAACTGGTGCCGGACAAGAGCTCCAGGCGCTTTTTCGAGCCGCGCGGCGAGGTCGGCATCCGCATGCGGGATACCTGCACGCGCAACGGCCTGGTCATGCGCGCGACGCGCGACACGTTGTTCGTCGCACCGCCGCTGATCATTTCGCATGCCGAAATCGACGAACTACTGGCCAAGGTGGTGCGCTCCCTGGACGAGACCGCGGCCTGGGCGCGCGCCGAAGGCTGGCTATAGACCGCCTCGCTGTTATATAACGCGTCCAAAGACGCGGCCGTGTGGGTCTCACGCCGCGACAACTCTAGGGGTCTACACAATGTCCAATCGCAGCCTGTCGGCTCTGGTCTCGGCATCCTGTCTTTTCCTGTTGATCGCCTGCGGCAAGAAGGAGGAAGCGCCGCCGCCGGCGGACGCCTCGGCGGCGGCCGCGCTCGACACGGACGCGGAGAAGCTCGTCAACGTCTACAACTGGTCGGATTACATCGATCCCGCCGTGCTCGAGGACTTCACCAGGGAAACCGGCATCAAGGTCAACTACGAGGTCATGGACTCCAACGAACTGCTGGAGACCAAGCTGGTCGCGGGCCGCACCGGCTACGACGTCGTGGTGCCGTCCGCCTCGTTCCTCGCGCGCCAGATCAAGGCCGGCATCTACCAGAAGCTCGACAAGTCGAAGCTGCCGAACCTGAAGAACCTGGATCCGGACATCACCAAGCGCCTCGAGGTGTTCGACCCGGGCAACCAGTACGCCGTGAACTACATGTGGGGAACGTCGGGGGTCGCCTACAACGAGGAGGCCATCAAGGCCGCGATGCCGGACGCGCCGGTAGATAGCTTCGCGATGTTCTACGACCCGAAGGTCATCTCGAAATTCGCCAAGTGCGGCGTCTCGATCCTCGACGCCCCCTCGGAGGTGATCGGCACCGTGCTCATCTACCTGGGCAAGGACGCGAACTCCGAGAATCCGGAAGACCTCAAGGCCGCCGAGAAGGTGCTGATGTCGGTGCGCCCGTACATCCGCAACATCAACTCCTCGGCCTACATCGAGCAGCTCGCCGGCGGCGAGATCTGCCTGGCGCTGGGCTGGTCCGGCGACGTGCTGCAGGCCAAGAGCCGCGCCGAGGAGTCGAAGAAGGACTTCCACATCAAGTACAACATCCCGAAGGAAGGCGCGGTGATGTTCTTCGACAACATGGCGATCCCCGCGGACGCCGGCCATCCGAAGAACGCGCACATCTTCATCAACTACATGCTGCGCCCCGAAGTGGCCGCCAAGAACAGCAACTTCATCAGCTTCGCCAACAGCAACGCCAAGTCCTGGCCGCTGGTGAACCCCGAAGTGAAGAACAACCCGGGCATTTTCCCGACGCCGGAAATGATGCCGAAACTCGTGCCGGATCTGCCGGAATCGGCGGAATTCACCCGCACGCTGACCCGCACCTGGACTCGCTTCCGGACCGGCAAGTGATGT
>DASTHJ010000460.1:0-2814 GCA_035718265.1 Steroidobacteraceae bacterium
GCCCGGATCGGTGCGATTGCTTTGCCTCTCGTGAATCGCGACTTTCTTGGCCCAGTTAAGTTAAGTTAAATGAGGCAGGGCAAGAGAGAACGCAAGATGCCCCGTACCCGACAGAATCGACCCGCGAAGCAGAAGGCCGCCGCCTTGAGGAAGCACCTCGTCGAGAAGGTGGCCCTGTCCGACGTCTGTGAAGAGATCGGCCTGCAACCGAGCGTGTTCTATACCTGGCAGAAGCAGCTTTTTGGTAACCGTTCAGCCCAAGGCCTCGGATGGAGTTTGACGTCGGGGCGTCGACGCGCCCGCGACGGTACCATAGTCGACGGCTCCACACCCACCGGGGTCAGCTGAGCGGGAGCTGCGCGGCAACCGCAGCTATCCCCCGGAGGGATGCCAGCGCCATGGCATCAGCTCGGCGATGCGCGCCGCCGGGTGTGACTGAATCTCGATGAGCATGTGGCGGATGTAGTCGTAGGGGTTGACCGCGTGCATGCGGCAGGTCGCGATGATCGACTGGATGATTGCGAGGTTCTGAGCGTGCTCGGCGCTACCAGCGAAGAGCGAGTTTTTTCTGCCGAGGGCCACGATTCGCAGGGCTCGTTCAGCTGCGTTGTTGTCCAACGGAAGCTTGGGGTCATGCAGAAACCGACTGAGATTTTCGCGCTGATTCGTCGCGTAGCTCAACGCGGCGCCCATCTTGCTCTTCGGTGAATGCTTGCCGTCGCGAGCATCGACCCAACGCCAGATGTTCTTCACGATGCGTGCGCTCTTACGCTGGCGCAGCTCGAGATGCTCCGGCGTGCCTTCGAGACCACGCGCTCCGGCTTCATCCTCGACCCGATATAGCTCGGTGATCATTGCCAGCAGCTCTCGGTTCTCATGTTCGGCGCTGCCCGCGGGCATCGCCTCAAAGAATTTCCTGCGGCAGTGACCCCAGCAACCACTGCGGAGACGAGATGCCGTTTTCTCGCTCAATCCGTTGTAGGCAGCGTAGCCGTCGATCGTGAGGTTGCCGCTGGTGCCACCGAGCAGAGCGTCGGCGGTGGCTGCATCGCGGCTGTCGCTGTAGTGATACACGACGGCCTGGCGAGAGAGCATGACCCACATCCATCCGCGAAGGCACTCGTCCTTGTCCAGGATACGTTGACCCGTTTCATCGGCGTTCACGTAACGGCTGCGACGCACTGCCGTTCGCATCTCTTCGTAGAGCGGCGCCAGTTGCTCAGCAGTCCGATGAAAGAGCGTGCAAAGCGTGCTTCGCGCGATCGGGTACCCCGCTCGCGCCAGCGCTCGCTCACTGCGATACAGCGGGATGCTGTCGTCACCGCGAGTCACCGCCACGTGGGCGTGCAAGCCTGGGCCGTAGTGGCCGCCGTCGATCACACCGGGCGGTGCCTGTGCGGTGATCACGTGCTGCCCGTCCTTGGACGCCAGCGTTTGCAGCACATACTTTTGAATCACCAGGTGCTCGGCAACATGCTCGACGCGATGAAGCACCTTGCCGTCGCCTACCACGCGGAAGTCCGCCAAGGAGTATCCCTCGGGCAGGGCGTCGGCTTGGACCTCGCGCACCTCGATGATGGTCGGGATGTCTTTGCGCGCCTGCCGCCGCTTCTGTCGGGCGGGGTTGCTGGACTTCCGCGCCTTGCGACGCCTCTCCTTGGCGCGCGCCTTGGGCTCCTCCGGCATGGGAGCGCCGTCAACCGTCAGCTCGCCGGGCTCGTCGCGCTGTCGCAGCTCCTCGCGGACCGTCGGGATTTTCTCCGAGCGCTTGCCAAATAGCCGATGGTTGAGCGCCTCTACCTGCTCGGTGAGCCGCTGGATGAGGTCGTTGTTCTTGGCCAGCTGCTCGCGAAGCTCGGCGTTCTCCCGGCGAAGATGTGACACCAGCAGGCGCGCCGTCGGTTCGAACGCCTCCTGATCATCGATGTCACCAACCGCCATCGACAACCGTAGATCATGATCTCTTCGATCTGTCGATCCCCTTTCTGGGGTTTCTACTCGCGTCTCGGTCGCCAGTGCCGAGGTCGCTTCACGCGACCGAAGTCGATGCCGTCCACCAGCATCGCCAGTTGCGTCGCGTCGAGCTCGGCTCGATCCTTGGCTTCAGGCAGGTGGATCTGGAATCGCCCGCAGTCCAGGCGCTTGTGCCACAGCACCAGACCGCCCTTTTGAAACGCGAGGATCTTCGCGCGGTCCCGTCGGCGCGAGACGAAGATGTAGAGATGACCGCTGTACGGATCTTCGCCCGCTGCCGTCACCAGCGCCGACAGACCGTCGAAGCCCTTGCGCATGTCGGTGGCGCCGGTGAAGAGCAGAATCCGCGTAGTGATGGACAGGCCCAGCATCGACTATCGGTCCATGAGTCGAAGCAACTCGGCAACGTAGGTCGCCGGCGGCAACGCGGCGAAGCTGACCTCCGCGCCGCCCAATCTCAGCTTGCATGCGGTCGCTCCGTCCGTCGCCTTGGCGCTCACCACCACGGGGACGAAGTGGGCAGCGGCGGGCTTTGCCGCCGCGCCCTGCTCCCGCCGGAGTCGATACAGCCAGTGCTGAAACGCGCTCAGCCCCAGCCCCAGCCGGTGGCAGAAATCAGCCTGCCGCTCGTCGCCGCGCTCGAACTGCGCCACGATCGCCGTCCAATACGCTCGACCTCGGTGCCGAACCGTTCGCTTTCCCACCTGCGCACACTGGCGCGTCTGGGGTCCTGGCGGCAGAGGGGCTCGGCTGAACGGTTACGCAGTATCATGCGTTCCATGGGAGCCGGACCAAGAGCCGGACCCCAATGGACCCCTACGCTGTCGTGTTTGATTGATG
>DASTHJ010000461.1:0-10350 GCA_035718265.1 Steroidobacteraceae bacterium
CGCGAGGCGTTCGACGCCATCAAGGGTGCCGTCGCCGAGACCTACTACTCGACCGAAGTCGGCATGAAGGAGCTGGGGTGGAGTGGCGGCGTGGCGTTCGCGCCGCCCGAGCCGTGCCGCGCCTGAAATGGGGACAGTCCCTATTTGCTAGCAAACGGGGACGGAGCTGACCAGGTCTGCCGCCGTTCTCCCTGCCCGACGGCACTTCTCCTGTCATCCGGCGCCCACGTCAGGTGGCGCCGCAGGCTGCTGATCCTTCGATTGGCGCGCGCGCAGGCTGCGCGGATGAACGAACGCAATCGCAATGATGAATCCGCGGTCCCCGACGACCCCGTCCCGGCCAGCGATCCCGAGCCCACGCCCCGCTATCCGAAGCGCTCGAAGCGCCAACACGACGCCCGGCCCGAAACCCTCGCGAACAACACCAAGGTGACGCCGCTCGACGAGGACAACAACCTCAAGGACGGCATCGAGATCGACGAGCGCTGAGCGCTACTCCGGATACGGCATCAGGGCGCTGACGTGCAGCTTCCAGTGGATCCCGTCCTCGCTCGACCACACGTCGTTGCGCCGGGAGAAGCGGTCCTGGCCGCCGATCACCCACAGCTTGCCCTGCGCGCTCACGAAGGCGGCATCCGAGCGCGCGGAGAAGATGCGGCTCTGGTAATCGACGCGCGAGAAGTGCGCGCCGTCGTCTGATACGAAGATCTCGGACTGGTACGTATACGCGCGAAACGTGGGCTCGTAGTACCGGCCGCCCATCATCCACACGCGCCCGTCGTGCACGACCATCGACATGCCGAGCCGGTCGACGTAGGGAATGAACGTGCTCTCCTGCTGCCAGTTGACTCCGTCATCTGACGACCAGGCGTCGCTGAATCGCTGCACGCCATCGGTGCCGCCGTACAGCCACATGCGTCCGTTGAACACGACCACGCGGTGTCCGTAGCGCGGCCCGAACGCGGCCGCGGTCGTGACCAGATCCCATTGCACGCCATCGCTGGACGAGCGCACGTCATCGAGCTCGAACAGGCCATCGGTTCCGCCGATCGCGAACATCTTGTTCTTGAAGCTCACCACGGCATGGCGGAAGCGCTCGCCAGGTCCGCCCCAGCTGACGAAATCCCACCTGCCGCCGTCGGATGAGCTCGCCACATCACCGGTCGCGAAGGCTTCGAAGCCTTCCCAGTAGGGGTCGTCGTTCTTCACGCCGCCGCCGATCACCCACATCTTTCCACCGTGGACCACGAAGCCGCTGCCGATGCGTCCGTTCGGCTGCGAACCGATCGTGCCGGGTGCGAGCTGCCAGTGCGTGCCGTCGTCGGACACGTAGGTGAATTCCTCGGCGCGCACGCCGTCGAAGCTGCCGATCATGTACAGCCGGTCGTTCATGACGAGCACGTTGGGAGTGCCGCTGAAGTGCGAGGGATAGGGCGTGTGCCGGCGGTAGTTCAGGCCGTCCCAGGAATGCACGTCGTCCGTGTAGAAGTAGTCGACGCCACCTTGCGGCAAGGCGGTGCCGGGCTTGACTTCCCCGGCCACGAAATACCAGCGGTCGCCGAGCTGCGCGGAGCCGACGTCGTAGCGCTGGTTGAAGCCGATGGAGAGGGTCGCGCTCCAGTTCGCGCCGTCGCTGGAGCACCAGAGGATGCGCGAGATGGTGGGCGTGGTCTCGACGCCGCCGGTCACGCACAGTTGGCCGCCGATCGAGGCGGCGACGTGTCGCGCGCGCGGCGTGAAGCCTGCCGCGTTGGTCGCGCGGGTCCAGGCGACGCCGTCTTCGGACGACCACACATCGGCCCGCAACGCACCGTCGTCGCCGGCCACGACCCACAGGCGCCCGTCCATCACCGACACGGTGTGGCCGGCGCGCGCGCTGAACGCGGCGGCGTGGCTGGCCTCGGTCCAGTCGACGCCATTCGTGGACCACCACACATCGTTGGCGCGTCCTGATGCCGTGGTGCCGCCGATCACCCACATGCGATCGTCGAACACGACGGCGCCATGATCGAAGCGGCCGCCGAAAGGTGCATTGGCAGTGTCGAGACGCCACTCGATGCCATCGGCGGACGACCAGACGTCGGCGAGTGGTGCGGCGGGCTGGTCGGGCTTCGCGCCATTGCCGCCGATCAGCCACAGGCGATCGGCGAACGCGAGCAGCCGCGCGCGGCGGCGCGGCGCGAAGCCACCCTCGAAGGTGATGCGTGTCCAGAAGACGCCGTCCGCCGAGTTCCAGATGTCCGCATTCAGGATGTCGTAGGAATCATGACCGCCGATGAGCCACAGCTTGCCGTGGAAGCCGGCGAGCGCGGCTCCGGAGCGCGCGAAGAACTTCTCGTGCGACAGCGCGAGCGGGGCGGCGGCGGTGCCGGGGCGCTGCAGCCACCACATGCCGGTGCGCGCGGTGGTCGCGGTCGTGTCGAACACCTGGCGCTCGAGCTCGGTGAGCGCGTCGACCTGGTGGTCGACGCACATGTTGATCTGCGTGACGTCGCAGCCGGCCTGGCTGGAGCGCAGGAACTCGTGCCCGCGCGCCCAGGCAGGGAACGTCACCTGCGCACCGTCCGCGCCGATCAAGGCATCGAACGGGATGCCCTCCGGGCGTGGCACCGTGAGGACGTAGGTGGCTTCGGCGGCCTGGTAGTTGGCGTCGGCGGCGATCTTCGCCTTGATGTCGGTCTGGCCCGCGCCTACGAGTGTGACTGCGCCCGTGGCCGGATCGACGGTCGCCACCAGCGGGTCGGAACTGGAATAGGTGATGGCACCGGTGCCGGAATAGCCGGTCGCCGCCTTGGTGAAGTCGCCATGCTCGAGCCGGCGCTCGAAGAAGCCACCGCCGCCTTCGAAAGTGATCGTCTGGGGCTTGAGCACGGGCGGTGAAGCCGACGGCGGCGAATGCTTCTTGCCGCCGCCGCCACCGCCGCATGCGGCCAGCAATGCCATCACCGCCAGCCCGCAGCATCTGGCCAGACCAACGACCGTCGTCTTGCGCATCTGAATCTCCCGAACGTTCGCGCGCCGCTAGTTAGTGTTGTGGGACTATCCAGTCCCCGGCACGTCGGAGCAGGTTTTAGCGAAAACTCCGCTGCGCGACAATGACAAGCGCGATGGCTCGTCGTGTCCTTCCAGGACAGTGATACCGGCGGTATCGGAAGCCGATCTGGTTATGTCGAAGCGGTCGTCCCCAGGTGGAGAAAACGCGAGTGCGTTTCGCGTCCGGTGCTACTCCACGTCGCGCTTTCCCTGTCTGCCACCACCACTCTCTACCCGCGTGCCGCCGAGCACCGCGGTGAACTCCGCGCCCAGCAGGAAGATCTGCGCGGAGTAGTACAGCCACAGCAGCATGGCCGCGAACGAGGCCGCGGCGCCGAAGGTGCTCGGCTGCGTCGCGCGGCCCAGGTAGAGCCCGATGCCCCAGCGCCCCGCCTGGAACAGCAGCATCGTGACCAGCGCGCCGATCAGCACGTGCCGCCAGGCGAGTCGCACCGCAGGTAGATAGCGGTAGAGCAGCGCGATGAGGCCGGTGCCGAGCGCCGTCGACACGATGAACTCGAGCACGCCGAGCGTGGCGACGATGCCTTCGTGGCGATGGCCGATCCAGTCGCGCAGACCCGCGAGCGCCGTGGTCATGGTCAGCGACACCAGCAGCAGGAAGCCGATCGCCAGCACGAAGCCGAATGACACGATGCGCGTGCGCACGAAGCCGCGCCAGCCGCCCTTGCGCTCGACGTGCGCGCCCCACACCTGGCGCAGCGCGCTCTCGAGCGCGCTGAAGACGGTGGTCGCGGCGACGATCAGCGTCGCGATGCTGACGAGGGTCGCCCAGATGCCGTGTGTCTTCTGCGCGGCGTGCATGGCCTGCACCACCATGTTGGCGGTCGACGCGCCGAACAGCAGCTCGAGTTGCTGCGCGATGAACGTGTCGGCTGACTGCGTGCCGACGATCCAGCCGATCGCGGCCACGGCGATCACCAGCATCGGCGCGATCGAGAATGCGCTGTAGAACGCGAGCGCCGCGCTGATGCTGGTGGCCTGGTCCGAGAGCCAGTTGCCGACCGTGCGCTTGAGCATCGGCCAGGGCGAGCTCAGGCGGTGCTGGCGTGGGGCGGAAGTGGCGCTGGCGGCGGGCATCGAGGGATTGTTTGCCGCAAGGGGTTCAGCGTTCTGTCAGAGCCCCGTCTATACTCGCGTCAGATGGGAAATGGGGACATTCCCCGTTTTCCGTCCTGCGGGCAAACGGCGGCAGGCCGGCTGAGGTCTGTCCCCTTTTGCTAGGAAATGGGGAATGTCCCCATTTCATCACTCATCGGGGGGTTCATGTTCAAGCGCTGCCGTCTTCTGCTGCTTCCCATCCTCGCCCTGTCCGCCGCGAGCGTCGCGCATGCGGAGCAGTTCAGCGTGGCGTTGTTCTCCAAGACGGCCGGCTGGCATCACGAATCCATACTCGAAGGGGTGAAGGCGATTCGCAGCCTCGCGGAACAGCACGACTTCAAGGTGTTCTGGACGGAGGATCCGACGCGCGTGTTCAAGGACGAGGAGCTGAAGAAGTACAAGGCGGTCATTTTCCTCAGCACCACGGGTGACGTGCTCAACGACGAGCAGCAGGGCGCCTTCGAGCGCTATATCCGCGCGGGCGGCGGGTTCGTCGGCATCCACGCGGCGGCGGACACCGAGTACGACTGGCCCTGGTACAACAAGATGGTGGGACACATGTTCCACATCCATCCGGCCGTGCAGACCGCGACCATCAAGGTCGAGGATCCGAACTTCCCCGGCATGGACCGCTTCCCGAAGCGCTTCCTCTGGACCGAGGAGTGGTACGAGTTCGACGCGGCGCGCACCAAGCTGCACTACCTGCTCAGCGTCGACGAGAAGACCTACAAGCCGTACGCCAACTGGGGCCCGCGCGGCGAGGGCAAGGGCATGGGCGCGTTCCACCCGCTCGCGTGGTATCACGAATACGATGGCGGCCGCGCGTTCTACACGGCGCTGGGCCACCTGCCGGCGTCGTATTCGGACGCGCGCTTCATGCACCACATCTACGGCGGCATCTACTGGGCCGCCACCGGGAACGGCTTCACCGCGAATTGATTCGCCGGTACTGCGAGAAAGCATTACTGCGGACGCCCGGTCCGGATCTGCACCGCGCCCGGTGACGGATCGGCGCGGGCGCGCGCGCCGGTGTTGGTAAATCCCGGTGCAGGATTGCCGATACAGGTCGCGGTAATGAAATTTCCAGTGGCCCAGAATGGGCCACTCATCTTCTGCGTCGTGGCCGCGATCGAAGACCAGATGCATCGCGTCACCGGCGCGCGCAAGAGCACCTGGGCGCAGATCAGCGGTCGCTTCAAGCTGCACCGCTGACGAGCAGCTGCTCGAGCTGGCCGAAGGATTCATCCATCGCGTCGGCCGCGCCGGTGCCGGCCGCATCGAGCGCCTCCTTCGACGGATACAGCTCGCGCAGCACGAGCAGCGTCCTGCCGTCCTTCTCCTCGAACCTCACCGTGGTCACGGAGCCGTCGGGACTTTCCTCGTTGGTCCAGACCAGCCGCGAGTGCGGCGTCACTTCGAGGTAAGTGCCGAAGAATGCCGCGCCGCCGGCGAACACCAGCCGGTAGCGGCCGCCGGTGCGCACGTCCATCTCGCAGGACTCGAGCGTCATGCCGAGCGAGCGCGGCACCCACCATTGCTGGAACAGCTCGGGCTGCGTCCATGCCCGGAACACCAGGCGCGCGGGGCCGTTGATGGTGCGCGTGACGACCAGCTCGCGGTCGGAGATGCGTTCCACGGTCGTGCGTTTCATCGGCGGCAGCTCAGCGGGCTTGCTTGCGTCCACGGGATTTCTCCTTGCGTTTCAGGTCCTCGACCACCTTGTCCAGCGCGTCGAAGCGCGCCGCCCACAGCTGGCGGTAGCGCTCGATCCATGCGGCTTCTTCCGCGAGCTGGCACGTGCCGATCTTGCAGGTGCGCACGCGCCCGACTTTTTCCGTCGTGACGAGCCCGGCCTCTTCCAGCACGCCGACGTGCTTCTTCATGCCCGTCAGCGTCATCTGGAAGCGGTCGGCGAGCTCGGTGATGGAGGCATCGGCGCGCGCCAGCTGCTCGAGCACGCCGCGGCGGGTGGCGTCCGAGAGCGCGGCGAACGAGGCGTTGAAGTGGCTCTGTGTATACTGAACCATATGGTTCAGTATTAGACACGCGCGGCCGGCGATACGCAAGCGGAAAGCAGGCAGGGCAGGCTCGCGCGCCACCAATGGCTTCGCCTACACTGCGCAGCGCGCTTCCGCAGCAAACTTCTCGAAGGGGAGAAAAACATGAAAATGCGCTTGTTCGGTGTCCTGGCCCTGCTCGCCGTCGCGCTGCCGGCCGCGGCCGGCGACCTGGTCGGCCGATGGACCGCCGAGTTCGATTCGCCCATCGGCGTGCAGAAATATGTCTACGAATTCAAGAAGTCGGGCGACTCGCTCACGGGTGAGGCCACGTTCGAGCGCTCGATCGGCAACGGCACCGTGCAACTCAAGAACGTCGCGGTGGATGGCGACAAGGTGAAGTTCGACGAGCCGCTGCAGGTCGACGGCAACGAGATCACCATCGTCTACAGCGGCACGCTGGCCGGCGACGAGCTGAAGCTCGAGCGCGTGGTCGGCGACTTCGGCACGGAGCAATTGACCGCCAAGCGCGCGGCCGCGGCGCCGGCGAAGTAGTCGCCGGTCGGACGCGATGGCATGATTTGCGCTCACTTGCAGGGGGCACTTCATGTCATCGCACCGCGCCGCATTCACCAGCCTCGGCATCGCCGCGCTGTTCCTCTCCACGGCGTTCCCGCAGGAGTCGCCGAAGACGCCGATCGAAGCACCCGCGGAGCCGAACGCCATTCCGCTCGGGACCGGCGGCGTCGAAGGGCAGACGGCGCAGGAGAGCTGGTACAAGCAATGGGGCGATCCGTTCGTGCGCAATGTCTCGCGCGCGACGCTGACGCCGTTCCTGCCGGATCCGGCCAAGGCCAATGGCGCCGCGGTGATCGTCGCGCCGGGCGGCGCCTTTCGCATCCTCTCGATGGGCAACGAGGGATGGGAAGTGGCGCAGGCGCTGAACGAGCGCGGTGTCGCCGCATTCGTGCTGAAGTACCGCCTGCAACCCACCGTGGCGGACTGGGCCGAGTTCGAGAAGGGCAATCCGCTCACCGCACCGCCGCCCGGCGCTGCGCCGGGCGCCGCACCCGTGCGCCCCTCGATGGAAATGCCGCTGGCGGACGCCACCGCGGCTTTCCGGATGGTGCGCGCCCGTGCCAAGGAATGGCACGTCGATCCGGCGCGCATCGGCATGATGGGATTTTCCGCGGGCGCGGGCACCACGATGGCGGCGACGCTGCAATCGCCGGAGAACAGGCCGGCGTTCATCGCGCCTATCTACGGCTCGCTGCGCGCGGTCGAGGTGCCGGCGGACGCACCGCCGATGTTCATCGCGCTGGCGGCCGACGATCCGCTGTTCGGCAAGAGTGACTTCGGACTCGTGACGGCCTGGCAGAAGGCCGGTCGGCCGGTGGAATTCCACCTGTACCAGAATGGCGGACACGGCTTCGGCCTCGGCAACCCCGGCAGGACCAGCACCGGCTGGTTTCCGCAATTCATGCTGTGGCTGGAAGTGAACGGATTCCTGAAGCCGCAATCCGCGGCGCACTGACCGGTCCATCCGCCCGATCACTGACGGTGCCCCCGCGTGCGCGCCGACAGATCGCGCATGGCCGCTGCGGCCAGGATTCATCGCATGAATCCTCCGGGCGAACACGAGGTGCGGGCGGCCGGCGAGGGCGCCCGCGCCGAGCAACGCATCCTGCGCATGACGCGGGATGGACTGACGGGCTCCTCGATCGAAGTCACGCTGCGACGACGCATCGAGGAACTCGCGCAGGCGATCCGCGACAAGGACGTCGATCGCCTCATGACGTTCTATGCGCCCGACGTCGTGGTGTTCGACGTGCGCCCGCCGCTCGATACGCTCGGCCGGGACGCGTACCGGCAGAACTTCGAGCGCTGGTTCGCGATGTCCGAGGGGCCGCTGGGCTTCGTCTTCAAGGACCTGCGCGTGGTGCCCGGCGAGCACACGGCGTTCTGCCACTACCTCGCGATGGTGGTGGGCTCGAAGCCGGGGCAGGTCAGCGGCTACTGGGTGCGCGGCACGACCTGCTTCGAACGGCGCGAGGGCGAGTGGCTCGTGACTCACGAGCACATCTCGATGCCGACGGGAAGATAGCGGCGCGCACGCCGTCGCGCGGGCCTGGCGCGACTACGCCTTCTTCACGAACTCCGACTTGAGTTGCATGGCGCCGAAGCCTTCGATGCGGCAGTCGATGTTGTGGCCGTTGTCGCTGTCGACCAGGCGGATGCCTTTCACCTTGGTGCCCACCTTCACGACCGAGGACGAACCTTTCACCTTGAGGTCCTTGATGACGGTGATGCTGTCGCCGTCGCTCAGCGGGTTGCCGAAGGCATCGCGCACGACCAGCGTCTCTTCGGCGGGCGCGGCGGCGGCTGCGGTTTCATTCCATTCGTGCGCGCATTCGGGGCAGACGTACTGGGTGCCGTCCTGGTAGGTGAGCTCGGAATTGCATTTCGGGCAGGGAGGCAGTGTCGACATGGCGGGCATTGTAACGGGCTATGGCTGGCGCGGGCGCGACAGCAGCCAGGACTGCCAGTCGCGCAGCAGCTGCTGCTCGGAGATCCCGAGCCGCGCCAGCAGATCCGCCTGCTTCACGAGCGGCAGCAGCGCGATCAGCGTCGTGCGGCCGTACTTCTCGTCCAGGTACTGCACGATCGAGCCGGCGCGTCCGTAGCGGTGCGGCCCGGACCAGGCATCGTTCAGCGTCTTCGGGACGTCGCCGGCACGAACGGCCTCGGTCGTCCTCGCGAGTCGCGCCGCCTCGAGCTGGCCCGAGGCCAGCACGGCGAGTCCTTCGATGAACCAGCCGAGCTCTTCCGCGCCGGTGAAATCGCGCGACGGGTTGCGCTGGCCGTGAAAGACGTGCACCAGCTCGTGGGTCACGATGCGCTGCAGTTCCGACGCATCCGCGGGATCGTGATCGCAGGCCTCGCGCGCCCACGCGGACGGCGAGAGCAGCACGAGGAAGTCGGCGACGCCGACACCCACCATCCAGCACTCGGTCTGGCTCATGCCCCACGCGGCCGGAAACGCCTGGTTGAACCCGGCGCGGCTCGCGGCCACGGTGACGTGGATCGTCTCGGGGAAGCGCGCCTTGAAGAAAGTCTCGACGTCGTCCCGGCCCTTGGAAACCAGGTGGGCGACCTGGTCGCGGGCGGGATCTTCTGCCGCTGCCTGCAGATCGATGTCGTGGGCGGTCGCCAGGCCCGCGAACAGGGCCGTCGCCGGTGGCAGGAGCGCCCGGAGGATTCGCTTCATGCCCGGCATTCTGCCTCGATGGCGCGGACCGTGCCGATCCGTAGGACTATCTACGTTCGCTCCCGTGTCGCGCGATGCAGTGCGGACTCTCCCGCCAGACACATTGACAACCCGGGCCGCCGCCCGTACCTTCGTCGCGTGCTCAATCACTTCCATTTTTATTGGTCGTACTCCCCACTCACCGTGGAGGCGGGCGATTGAGCGCAGGAAACTGACCTGACTACTCAAACGGAACGGCCTCCCTAGCGGAGGCGTTTTTTTGTTCGCGTGCCGCCGGGGGAGCCCAAGGAACGCGAACATGACAGACGAAAAACCGCTGATCCGATTGCTGGAACCGGCCGACGTGCCGGCGCTGCTCGCCATCATCGCGGAGGTGCGCGCCGAGTACGGCATGGCGGCGCGCGTCGCCGAACTGCTCGAGCCCGCCGATCGCGCGTTGCATGCGACGTACCAGAAGCAGCGTTCGCTGTACTTCGTGGCGCTGTTCGGCGGCGAGATCGTCGGCGGCGCCGGCATCGCGCCGCTGAGCGGCGCGGATCCGCTGACCTGTGAGCTGCAGCGCATGTACCTGCGACGCGAGGTGCGCGGCCGAGGCATCGGCGCGGCATTGCTCGAGCAATGCGTCAAGGCGGCGCGCCAATTCCTGTACGTGCGCTGCTATGTCGAGACCCTTGCGTCGATGCGGGACGCACTGGACTTCTACGAGCGTCGCGGCTTCCGCGCGCTCGATGCGCCGCTCGGCCGCACCGGACATGCGCACAACGATCGCTGGCTGATGCGGCCGCTGCGCGCCACTGCGCGGCAGCTCGATCGCGGGATCGCGGGCGTGAACTGGGCGGCCCCGGCCCGGCTGCGGCCGACGGCGGCGGACATCGCGCGCGGCGCCTGGTGCTAGGCGCCGGCGCGGTTGTCCTGCCGGCTGTCCGACAGCGA
>DASTHJ010000462.1:0-4806 GCA_035718265.1 Steroidobacteraceae bacterium
CCCTGGCCGAACGTCGCGAAGGAATCCGGGTAGCCCTTGAGCACGCGGTCGCCGAGCGCCGCGTAGGCGATGCCGCGGAACAGCGTCATCGTGCCGATGGTCGCGACGATGGCCGGCACGCGCGCGACGGTGACCAGCAGGCCGTTGACACAGCCCGCCGCGAGACCGGTGCCGAGCCCGATGGCCGCGAGCGTGCCGGTGCCGGCGCCGGATTCGGCGGCGAAGCCCATGGCCACCGACGCCAGCGCGATGCTGCCGGCGACGGAGATGTCGATCTCGCCGGCGATGATCAGCAGCGCCAGCGGCAGCGCGACCACGGCGCGCTCGGTGAAATTGAACGTGGCATCGGACAGCGTGTCGACGTCGAGGAAATAGGGCGACAGCGCCGAGAACAGCAGGAACTCGGCCACCAGCACCAGCGCCAGCATGCTCTCCCAGCGCCTGAGCACGGCCAGGCTCATGCCCGCGCCTCGAGGATGCCGCGCGCCTGCCGCCGCTGGCGCGCGCCGAGCAGCACGGCCACCAGGATCACGAAGCCGTTGATGGACATCTGCCAGAACGCCGGGATTCCGACCAGCGGCAAACTACTGCGGATCACGCCGAGGAACAGGCAGCCGAGCAGCACGCCGAACGCGCTGCCCACGCCGCCGGTGATCGCCACGCCGCCGATCAGGCAGGCCGCGATCACCTGCAATTCGAAGCCGCGCGCGATGTCGGTGTAGGCCACCGCGAAGCGCGCCACCCACAGGTAGCCGCACAGTCCGGCGATGAGCCCGCTGATCAGGTAGGCGAAGAACTGCACGCGCCCCACGTCGATGCCGCCGTAGGTCGCGGCCTCCGGATTGCCGCCCGCGGCGTACAGGTTGCGCGCGCCGCGCGTGTGCCGCAGCAGCACGATGGCCAGCGCACCACAGACGATCGCCAGCCAGGAAAGCGTCGTGAGCCCGAGGAACTGCGCGCGCGTGAACGCCACGAACTCGCGCGACATCTCGTTCTCGTTGACCCAGGCGCCGCGCGACAGCAGGTAGATCGTGCCGCGATACACGGACATCGTTCCCAGCGTCACCACGATGGCGGGCAGACGCAGCTTCCAGACGAGCAGCCCGTTGAAGGCGCCGAGCAGGCCGCCCGCGGCCAGGCTCAGCAGTACGACCGGCCACACGCCGGCACCTGGCAACTGCCGGTTGAACAGCGCGGCCAGCATGCCGCACAGCGGCAGGTTCGCGGCCACCGACAGGTCCACGCCGCGCACCAGGATCACGAGCATCTGCCCGAGCGCGAGCATCACCAGGATCGCCGTGTCGTCGAGCACCGCGGCCAGGTTGCGCGGCGCGGCGAAGCCGGGAAACGCCACGCTGACGCCCGCGATCAGCGCCAGCGTCAGCAGTGCCAGCACGAGGTCGCGGCGCGCGCCGCCGGACCAGTTGCTCCACGTCTTCATGCGTCGCTCGCCGCGCGCAGCAGGCTTTCACTCGTGGCGTCGGCGCGCGCGAATTCGCCGGCCAGGCGACCGCGCCGCATGACCAGCACGCGGTCCGCCATGGCGATGATCTCCGGCAGCTCGGAGGAGATCAGGATCACGCCATTGCCGGCCGCCGCGAATTCGCTGGTGACCGCGTGCACCGCCGCCTTCGCGCCGACGTCGATGCCCTTGGTCGGCTCGTCGAGGATCAGCACGGCGGGACTGCGCGCCAGCCACTTGGCGATGACCACCTTCTGCTGGTTGCCGCCCGACAGGCTCTGCACCGGCTGGCGAGGTCCCTGCGCCTTGATGGCCAGCGCCTCGATCCAGCGACGCGCCAGTTCCTGCTCGCGGCGCGCGCTGAGCCAGCCGCGCGGCGCGAGGCTCGCGAGATTCGGCAGCGCGATGTTGGCGGCGATCGAGAACGGCAGGATGCTGCCCTGGGTCTGACGGTCCTCGGGCACCAGCGCGATGTCGGCGACGCCGCTGATCCGGCCGCGGTCGGCACGCTCCGCGCCGAACAGCACCTGCGCGAGCTCGGTGCGTCCGGCGCCGACCAGGCCGTAGATGCCGAGGATCTCGCCGCGTCGCAGGCAGAAGCTGATCTCGTCGAATTGCCCGTCGCGCCCGAGATGCTCGACGCGCAGCAATTGCTCGCCGATGCGCGCCGGCTGCTTGGGGTACAACTGCTCCATCGGGCGGCCGACCATGAGCCGGATCAGCATGTCGCGGTCGACGTCGGCCAGCGCGCCCTCGCCCACCGAGGCGCCGTCGCGGAACACCGCGTAGCGGTCCGCGAGCTCGAAGATCTCGTCGAACCTGTGCGTGATGAAGAGCAGCGCGCAGCCGGCGTCGCGCAGCTGGCGCGCGATGCGGAACAGCTCGGCGCATTCGCGCCGCGACAGCGAGGCGGTGGGCTCGTCCAGGATCAGCACGCGCGAATCGTTGACCAGTGCGCGCGCGATCTGCACCACGTACTTCTGCGCGATGCTCAGCGCGACGGCGGGCGCGTCGGCGGTGAAGTCCGCGCCGAGCTCGCGCAGCACGGCCCGCGCGCGTGCACGCACCGCGCGCCAGTCGATGAATCCGCGGCGGCGCGGATAGGCGTTGACGAACAGGTTCTCGGCGACGCTGAGCTGATCGAACACCAGGCACTCCTGGTGCACGACGCCGATGCCCAGCTCGCGCGCCATCGTGGGCGTGGCGATGTGCACCGCGCGCGCGTCGAGCTCGAGCCGGCCGCCGTCTGGTTGATGCACGCCGGTCAGGATCTTGACCAGCGTCGACTTGCCCGCGCCGTTCTCGCCGAGCAGCGCGGTGATGCTGCCGCGGTGCAGCTCCAGGTTCGCGCCGGCCAGCGCGCGCACTCCGCCGAAGGACTTGCGGATATCGGAGAGCCTCAACAGCGGGGCGGGCACGGCGTTCGACGTCAGAACATCTTGGCGTACTGGCCGACGTTGCCGATGTCGTAGACGAAGGGCCTGCTCATCGCACCCACGCCATCGGTGCCGAAGGTGACCTCGCCCATGCGGCCCATGTACACGGGCTGGTGCGGATCGTCGCCGCGCGCCAGCCGGATCGCGATCTGTGCCGTGGAGTAGCCGAGATCCACGGGATTCCAGATCGCGAACCTGGGCACGACGCCTTTCTCCACGTAGCCGATCAGCTCGGACGGCAGCCCGAGACCGGTCACCTTCACCTTGCCGGTGAGGCCCTTGTCCTCCACGGCGCGCGCCGAGGCCACGATGCCCACCGAGCTGATGCTGACCAGCACGGCCAGGTCCGGATGCTGCTGCAGCAGCGCCGTGGCTTCGCGGTACGACTTGTCCGAGACGTCGTCGCCGTAGACCACCGCCACCATGTCGAGCGACGGATACTTCGGCAATGCCTGGCGCATCGCGGCGAGCCAGGCGTTCTGGTTGGTCGAGGTCGGCGTCGCCGACACGACGGCGAATTTCGCCTTGCCGCCTTTGCCGGCGTCGGGCTGCGCCAGCCCGGCGACCAGCGACACGACGGTCTCGCCGATCATCTGGTCGGAGGATGGCGCCAGGTGCGCCACGCGGCCGGCGGATGCCACCGCCGAGTCGTATGAAATCACCTGGATGCCCCGATCCATGGCCTTCTTGAGCGTAGGCACCAGCGCGTCGGGATCGTTGGCCGACACGGCGATGGCGTCCACGCGCTGCGCGATCAATGCGTTCAGCACTTCGATCTGGCCTTCGGCCGTCGGCGTCGTCGGCCCGGTGAAGATGATCTCGGCGTCCAGCTCGCGTGCCGCCTCGTCGGCGCCCTTGTGGACCGCGTCGAAAAAGCCATTGCCCAGCGACTTGGCGACCAGCCCGACGCGCGTGCGCTGCGGCTTCGGCGCTTCTTCTTTCCCGCAGCCCGCCAGGCCCGCGGCCAGCACGGCGCACGCGGCCGCGACGACGATTTTCTTCACCGACGGTCCCCCCGCGCGTTACGCGATCTTCTTCATCTCGTCTTCCGGCAGCACCTTGGCGACGATCACCTTGATGCCCGCGGCGCGGAAGTCCTCGAGTTCCTCGGGCTTGGCGCCGTCGTCGGTGACGATCGTATTGATGCGATCCAGGCCCGCCACGATCATCGCCGACTTGCGGCGCAACTTTGAGCTGTCCGCCATCACGATCACGTGCTCGCTGCGCTTCAGCAGCTTGGTCTGCGCCTGCACGATCAGCGGGTCGGCTTCCATCATGCCGAAGCGGTTCAGGCCGTAGCAGCCGACGAACAGCTTGTTGCCCCAGAAGCTCTCGATGGTGTCGTTCTCGAACGGCGACAGCACGATGTTCTGCTCACGGAACAGCGTGCCGCCGGGCAGCGTGATGCGGTTGCGGCTGGTGGCGAACAGTTTCGCCGCGATCGGGAACGAATTCGTCAGGATGTCGAGATCCGAGTTCTCGAGGAACTCGACCAGCGCATAGGTGGTCGTGCCGCCGTTGATGATGATGCTCTCGCCGGGCGAGATCAGGGCCGCGGCCGCGCGCGCGATGGCCCGCTTCTGCGGGACGCTCACGTCCTGGCTCATCGCGAAGGGCATGCCCACCAGGTGCGGCTGGTGACGCGGGCGCACTGCCTCTGCACCACCGCGGATGCGCTTGACCTCACCCCGCTCGGCGAGCGCGTTGATGTCGCGGCGAATGGTCGCCTCGGAAGCGCCGAGAAGATCGAGCAGGTCGCCCACGCTGACGATGGAACGCTCTTCGACGAGCTTCAAAATCAGGTTATGGCGTTCTTTTTCCAGCATTGGGGCCCCCGACAACCGCGCCGTGATCGATTCTGAACGTGATTGATTGTATATGACGGCTTCGTGTGATAAACAGCCTCTC
>DASTHJ010000463.1:0-3006 GCA_035718265.1 Steroidobacteraceae bacterium
GCGGCGCGTGAACTTCACCGGCTCGACGCGCGTCGGCCGCATCGTCGCGGAGCTCGCGGCGAAGCACCTGAAGCCCGTGCTGCTCGAGCTCGGCGGCAAGGCGCCGCTGGTGATCCTCGACGATGCCGACGTCGACGAGGCGGTGAAGGCCGCGGCGTTCGGCAGCTTCGCCAACATGGGCCAGATCTGCATGTCGACCGAGCGCATCGTCGTCGACGAAAAGGTCGCGGATGAATTCGTCGCGAAGTTCGCGGCCAAGGCGCAATCGTTACCGCACGGCGATCCACGCGGGCACGTGGTGCTGGGCGCGCTGGTGACGGCCGACGCGGTCGCGCGCAACAAGCAGTTGCTGGACGATGCCGTGGCCAAGGGTGCGCGCCTCGTCGCCGGCGGGGAGTTCTCGGGCGCAGTCGTCAGCGCCACCATCCTCGATGGCGTGACGCCCGACATGCGCATCTACCACGAGGAGTCGTTCGGACCGGTGAAGCCGGTGGTGCGCGTCAAGGGCGTGGACGAGGCCGTGCGCGTCGCCAACGACACCGAGTACGGCTTGTCGGCCGCCGTGTTCGGGCGCGACGTGACGCGCGCGCTCGGCGTCGCGCGCCGCATCCGCTCCGGCATCTGCCACATCAATGCGCCCACGGTGCACGACGAGGGCCAGATGCCCTTCGGCGGCACCAAGGCCTCGGGCTACGGGCGGTTCGGCGGCAAGGCGGCCATCGACGAATTCACCGAGTTGCGCTGGGTGACGATCCAGACGGGGCCGCATCCGTATCCGTTCTGATCGCGTTTTCGATGCGCAGCGTGCGCGGCCCTTCGAACGGTAGTTCGCCGTCGGCGATTGCCGGCATCGTGATGACCACGTCATCGCCCATTTGTCGCCACGCAATGCCGGCGTGCCGGCTGCCGAGCAGCGACACGCACGCATTCTTCGGCAGCTGCAATTGCCGGATCGTCAGTATGTATTGCGGATACCGCGGCAGGATGGCGTACAGGGTGCTGCCCTTGCGCGTGAACAGGATCTCCTTGCGGGCATCTCCCGGCGCCGGATGCAGCGTCAGCGCCTCGACGTCGTACTTCGCGCGGTAGTTGGTCGAAGTGTCGAGCTCCTGCCTGCGGCCCGCGGTCCACTGCGCGCCCCCGCGGAACGTGCGCGTGCCGTAGATCGCCTCGCCGTTCGCGGCCAGCCATTGGCCGAGGTACGCCAGCCGCTCCTGCATCACGACCGGAATGCGCCCGTCCGCCGTGGGACCCACGTTCAGCAGCAGGTTGCCGCCGCGGCTCACCGTGTCGATCAGCGTCAGCAGCAGGCGTGGACCGCTGGCGTAGTCGCCGAGGTTCTCGTTGCGATTGAAGCCGTACGAATGGCCGATGCCGCGATTCTCTTCCCACGGATGCGTCGCGCCCGGAAGGCCCGCGCCGTACTCGGTGGTGTAGTAGCCGCCGTGAAGATGCCGGGTTTCCTGGCCCCAGCGGTCGTTGATCACCACCTTGTCGGCGACCGGACTCTCGTTGAACAGCCACGCCAGCAACTCGGGGGCGTGCCATTGCGCCGAAGACAATTCCCATTCGCCGTCCGCGAAGATGATCGACGGCGAATAGCGCGTCACGAGGTCCTTGAACTGCGGAAACATGTGTTGCCGCACGTAGGTCTCGTATTGCCGGCTCACCCACAAGGGGTTGAACCATTCGTACAGCGAGAAATAGAAGCCCATCTCCAGGTCCTGGCGACGCACCGCCGCGGCGAGCTCGCCGACCAGGTCGCGATGCGGCCCTTCGTCCACCGCGTTCCACCGCCGTCCCCAGCTCGCGTTGGCCTGCGGCGACGGCCACAGCGCGAAGCCGTCGTGGTGCTTCGACACCAGCACCACGTATTTCGCGCCGGATCGCCTGAACAACGCCGCCCACTGGTCGGGGTCGAACATCTCGGCGCGAAATTGCGGTGCGAAATCGAAGTACGGGAAGTCCCGGCCATGGACGCGCGCGTGGAAATCGCGCGCTTCCTGGCGCAGCCGCGCATCGCGCGAGGCCGGGTCCGGGTCGCCGGGCTTGCCGATGCGCTCCCAGTACCACTCCGCGTACTCGCCCCGGGGCGCGAAGGCCGGCACCGAGTACACGCCCCAGTGGATGAAGATGCCGAACTTCGCATCGCTCCACCAGGACGGCGTGGGACGGCTGTCGATCGAGTCCCAGGTCGGCTGGTAACGCGGTTGGGCGTCCGCCGCGAAGGCGTTGCCGGCGATGACGAGGCAGGACCAGACCAACAACCTGCGCATGGCGGCCTCAGTCGACGTGGAATACTTCGGGCATCCCGGCCCACCACTCCTGCTCCGTGGCCGAGGGCCACTTCTCCTGCATCGGCTCCATCAGTGCCCACCAGCGCCGAGTTTCCGGATCGGCCGCCATCGCGCGCATGTCGCCGGCGAAGTCGCTGCCCACGTATTCGAAGTACGCGAACAGGATGCCGTCCTTCAGGAAGATGGAATAGTTGCGGATGTTCGAGCGGCGGATCTGCGCCAGCACGCCGGGCCACACGGCGGCGTGGTGGCGGACGTAGTCGTCGCGGAACTCGGGTCGCAACTTCAGGATCTGGCCGAACCTTTTCACCCTGCCTCCTTCATCGAGCTGGGTGGTGCCGGGCACCAATTGTCGTAATTGGTTCGGCGTACGAGATAATTATTCGCTCATCCAATTACGGCAATTGGTGCCCGGCACCGCCCAACTACGATATCACCTTCCCGAAGTTCGGCAGGCTGGCGAGAAAACGCGGACCCGCGCCCTTGAGGCACACGAAGCGATCGTCGATGTGCTTCGGGTACACGAGGCGCGACTTCACGATGCCCAAAACGGCGAAAACGAGCATGCAGGGGATCGCCAGAAGCATCGCCCCGGCAGGATCGTTGCCCAGCACTTTGGCGGCCATCGGCAGGAGCACCAGGCTGCCGAGAATGCCGCCCCAGCCGATCGCGATCCACCAGCGCCGCCGGCTCAGATGTTCCGCGCACA
>DASTHJ010000464.1:0-5580 GCA_035718265.1 Steroidobacteraceae bacterium
ATGCGCCTGCCGGATGGCGACGGCCTCGACCTGCTGGAGTGGATGGGCACGAACTGCCCGAAGGTGCCCTGCGCGGTGATCACCGCGCATGGCAACGTCGAATCGGCGGTGCGCGCGCTCAAGCTCGGCGCCTTCGATTTCGTCTCCAAGCCGCTCGATCTCGGCGTCCTGCGCCGGATCGTGTCGACCGCGCTGAAGCTCTCGCAGGCGGCCGAAGGTTCGGCGACCACGAGGACCGGCACGCAGCTCATCGGCCAGGCGGCGGCGATGGAGAAGCTGCGGCAGATGATCCTGCGCGTGGCGCGCAGCCAGGCGCCGGTGCACATCTCGGGCGAATCGGGCACAGGCAAGGAACTGGTCGCCAGGATGATCCATGCCTCCGGACCGCGCGCCGAGGGACCGTTCGTGCCGGTGAATTGCGGCGCGATTCCGTCGGAACTGATGGAAAGCGAATTCTTCGGTCATCTCAAAGGCAGCTTCACCGGCGCGCACCGCGACAAGAGCGGGCTGTTCCAGGCCGCCGAGAACGGCACGCTGTTTCTCGACGAGGTCGCCGACCTGCCGGCGCACATGCAGGTCAAGCTGCTGCGCGCGCTGCAGGAGCGCGCGGTGCGGCCGGTCGGCGCCGAGACCGAAATCGCCGTCAACGTGCGCGTGATCTCGGCGACGCACAAGAATCTCGCCGAGCTGGTCGCGGCCGGACAGTTCCGCCAGGACCTCTATTACCGGCTCAACGTCATCGAAGTGCACGCGCCGCCGTTGCGCGCGCGCGCCAGCGACATCCCGGCGCTCGCGCAATACGTGCTCGCCAAGCTGGCGCGCGATCTCGGCATGGCGCGCCTGCCGGCGCTCGATCCCGGCGCGCTCGCGGCGCTGCAGGCGTACAGCTTCCCCGTCAACGTCCGCGAGCTGGAGAACATCCTCGAACGCGCGGCGACACTGTCCGACGGCGAGCGCATCACGGTCGCCGACCTGCAGTTGCGCCAGCACGGCATGCTGCCGCCGGCGCAGAACGCCGCGGCGCTCGGCGAACAGATGGAAGAGATCGAGAAGAACGCGATCCGCGAGGCGCTGCAGAAAACGCGCTACAACAAGACGCGCGCCGCCGAACTGCTCGGCATGTCGTTCCGCGCGTTGCGCTACCGGATCAAGAAGCTCGGCATCGACGACGAATAGCCCGCGCCGGGCCACTGAACGGTAGTGTCTCAGTTTGAAATTCGTCATTGCGAGGAGGTCGCAGACCGACGAAGCAATCCAGAAACGCTGCCAGATCGGGCGGCGTCTTCTGGATTGCTTCGTCGCTACGCTCCTCGCAATGACGACACTCATTTCAAACTGAGGCACTACCCACTGAACGCAGGGACGGGACCGCGCGGATCGGTCTGCTACACTCCGGCCAGATCGGGGGTTCCACCCCGGCAGCAGAGGTTGCCGTCAGGAGACGCGGGTCGCTGGCACAGGGCTTGCGGAACGGCAGCTTTCAGGAGAGTCCATTGTCCAATCGACACCGTTCGTTCGCGCTGCCGCGCGGCGCCCGCAACTTTCCCCGCATGGTCCTGCGCCGGCGGCGGATGGCGGCCACGGAAAACGCCCCGGCCGGCATCGCCTGGGCCGCTGCGGCGGCCGACGATACGGCGCTGCAGGTCCTGCAGAACACCTTGCGCTCGGCTTGCGACGTGATCGGCGCACGCGGCGGCTTCGTCGTCCAGCTGCGCGACGACACGGTGCTCGAAATCGCCTGTACCCATGCGCTGCCGGGTCAGGACGTGCTCGACGCGGTGCTCGGCAACGCGGCGCGCGCGCTGCACCGCGCGCTGCTCGAAGCGCGGCGCGGCCTCGCCTGTCCGCGCGGCGAGCTGCTCGTCGAACCGGCGCACGCCGCCTCGCCGGCGGTCATCAGCCTGCCGCTGGAGCTGGGGCCGCGACGCCAGGGCGCGTTCTGCCTGTTGCGCAGCAATACCGAGCGCACGCTGCGCGCGCTCGACTTCGAAATCCTCGATGCGCTCGCCGATCAGGCGGCGCTCGCGCTGGCGGCGTCGTGCCAGCGCACCGCGCTGAGCCGCCTCGAAGCCAGCCTCAACGCGATCGGGCCGCTGACGCCCTGAGCCCGGCCGTGTTGCGGCATCCCCCACTGCATCCGGAACTTCCCCCGAAGCCGGGCGGCGAGCCGCGCCTCGACGATCCGGAAAGCTTCCGCCAGGCGGTCCTGCGCCAGGTCCAGGAACTGACCGCCGACAACCAGCGGCTGCTGCAATCGGTGGTCCGCAGCGAGAAGCGCTTCCGCACGCTCGCGAAATCGGTCTGGCATGTGCAGGAGGAAGAACGCCGCCGCCTCGCGCGCGAGCTGCACGACGGCATCGGCCAGACGCTGACCGCGCTCGCCAACCAGCTGCAGCGCATCTACGACGACGCGCTCGGTGCCGGCAATCTCGGGCTCAAGCATCGCCTCGACGATGCGCTCGACATCACGCGCGGCGCGCTGCACGACACGCGCGAGCTGTCGCGCCTGCTGCGGCCGACGCTGCTCGACGATCTCGGCCTCGACGCCGCGCTGGCCTGGCTCGCGCGCACGCTGTCGGAACGCACCGGTCTGGCCATCGCCTTCAGTTCCGAGCTCGACGAACAGCGCCTGCATCCGGACGTCGAGACGTTGCTGTTCCGCATCACCCAGGAAGCGCTGACCAACGTCATCCGCCACAGCGCCGCGAAAACCGCGCGCGTGCAGATCCGGCACACGCCGATGCTGCTGATCCTGCGCGTCGAGGACGACGGCCACGGCTTCGATGCCGCCAAGCTCACGCATGCCGAGCGCAACGCGTCGAGCTCCGGACTGCGCGGCATGCGCGACCGCGCCGAGCTGTTCGGCGGCCGCGTCGAAATCCGCTCGGCGCCGGCGCAGGGTACAGTCGTGCAACTGACACTCACACTTGACGGTCCGGACACGGACGCCCCCACATGAACCCGATCCGCCTGCTGGTCGCCGACGACCACACCATCGTCCGCCAGGGCCTGGTCTCGATGCTCGAAGAAACCGGCGAATGCCAGGTCGTCGCCCAGGCGGCCGACGGCTTCGAAGCCGTCTCGCTCGCCGGCAAGACCACGCCCGACGTCGTCGTCACCGACATCTCGATGCCGCGCATGTCCGGCCTCGAAGTCGTCAAGCGCGTGCGCGCCGAACTGCCGAACACGCGCACGCTGGTGCTGACGGTGCACGAGGAAGACGAATACATCCTGCCGATCCTGCGCGCCGGCGCGAACGGCTTCCTCAACAAGGACACCTCGGTGTCCGAGCTGATGATGGCGATCAAATCGATCCACGCCGGCAAGCCGTATTTCGGGCCGCGCGCGACCAAGGCACTCGCCGAGCGCCAGCACCGCTCGCGCGATCACGGCGACGATCCGTACGCGAGCCTGACGGCGCGCGAGCGCGAAGCGTTCCATCTCGTGATCCAGGGCAAGACGACCAAAGAGATCGCGCAGATTCTCGACATCGGCGTGAAGACCGCCGAGAACCATCGCGCGCGGATGATGGAGAAGCTCGGCCTGCGCAACACCGCCGAGGTCGTGCGCTTTGCCGCGCTGCGCGGGCTGCTCACTTGAGAGCTTGTGAATAAATCTACTGCGCTCGGCATTTTGCGCACCGGCGGTGCTCGCAATGCTCACGTACTTCAGTACGCTGCGCTTGCTCCGCTCCGGCGGCGCGCAAACTGCCTTCGCTCGCTACGATTTCTTCACAAGCTCTGAGCTCAAGCTGCCGCTGCACGAACGGCGATCGTCGCGCAAGGGTTTACGCTGACCGCCGGCTGACCGTTATACTTGTCGGGTTTCGCGGGCGCAGTACCTCGTGCCGGTCCGGCAGACGCCCGCGACTGTGGTCATAGACATCCCGTAAAGAGGCCTTTTAATGAGCAATCAAGGCGTGGATCCCGGCCGGCGCCGGTTCCTGACGCTGACCACGGCGGTGGTCGGCGGCGCAGGCATCGTGGCAGCCGCGGTGCCATTTCTCGCATCCTGGAAACCGAGCGAACGCGCCAAGGCGCTCGGCGCTCCGGTCGAAGTGGACATCAGCAATCTCGAAGCCGGCCAGCGCGTCGTCGTCGCCTGGCGCGGCAAGCCGACCTGGGTGCTCAAGCGCACGCCGGAGATGCTGGCGAGCCTGTCGAAGGTCGATTCCAGCCTGCTCGATCCGGAATGCAAGGCCGACCAGCAACCGGACTACATCAAGGGCGAAGCGCGCGCGATCAAGCCGGAAATCCTCGTGCTGATCGGCGTCTGCACGCATCTCGGCTGCTCGCCGGGCTTCCGTCCCGACCATCCGGCGCCGGATATCGATCCGAACTGGCAGGGCGGTTTCTACTGCCCGTGCCACGGCTCGAAATTCGATCTGTCGGGCCGCGTCTTCAAGGGCGTTCCCGCGCCGCTGAATCTCGTCGTTCCGCCCTACCACTTCGACGGCGACATGAAAATCGTCATTGGCGAAGATCCGAAGGGAGCCGCGTAATGGCCATCACGCCGAATCCGTACAAGACCACCGGCTTGCTCGGCTGGATCGACGACCGCTTCCCGCTGACCAAGCTGTGGAAGGATCACCTCTCCGAATACTACGCACCGAAGAACTTCAACTTCTGGTATTACTTCGGTTCGCTCGCACTGCTGGTGCTCGTCAACCAGCTGCTGACCGGCATCTGGCTGGTCATGCATTACAAGCCCGACGCCGCGCAGGCCTGGGACAGCGTCGAATACATCATGCGCGACGTCCCCTGGGGCGACACGCTGCGCTATCTGCATTCGACCGGCGCGTCGGCGTTCTTCATCGTCGTCTACCTGCACATGTACCGCGGCATCCTGTACGGCTCGCACCGCAAGCCGCGCGAACTGATCTGGCTGTTCGGCTGCCTGATCTTCCTGATGCTGATGGCCGAAGCGTTCTGCGGTTACGTGCTGCCGTGGGGCAACATGAGCTACTGGGGCGCGCAGGTGATCATCAACCTGTTCGGCACGATTCCGTTCGTCGGCCCTGACCTCGTGGTCTGGATCCAGGGCGACTATGTGCCGTCCGACGCGACGCTCAACCGCCTGTTCTCGCTGCACGTCATCGCGCTGCCGTTCGTGCTCGTCGGCCTGGTCGTCGCGCACCTGATCGCGCTGCACGAAGTCGGATCGAACAATCCGGACGGCGTCGAGATCAAGAAGCACAAGGATCCGAATACCGGCATCCCGCTCGACGGCATCGCCTTCCATCCGTACTACACGGTCAAGGACCTGTTCGGCGTCAGCGTGTTCCTGATCATCTTCCTCGGCGTCGTGTTCTTCGCCCCGGACGGCGGCGGCTACGTGCTGGAGAAACCGAACTTCCTGCCGGCCAACCCGCTGGTGACACCGCCGGAAATCACGCCGGCCTGGTACTTCGGTGCGTTCTACGCGATCCTGCGCGCCATCCCCGGCATCGGTCCCGACCTGGTGGTCTGGATCCAGGGCGACTACGTGCCGTCCGATGCGACCCTCAACCGCCTGTTCTCGCTGCACGTCGTGGCGCTGCCTTTCGTGCTGGTCGGCCTAGTGATCGCGCATCTGATCGCG
>DASTHJ010000465.1:0-3801 GCA_035718265.1 Steroidobacteraceae bacterium
CGACGCCGACCTGGAAATGGGTGAGCTGCACGGGGTACCTCGAAAGCGAGCTGCGAAGGATACACGGCCCGGCCCGGGACACGCAGCACCCCGGTTTGTCCTGCAGGACAACGGCTGCAGTCGCACTTCAATGGTCGGCGAGATACCGGACCGCGGCGATGGCCACGACGACGAGGACGCCCGCCACCAGGCAGGCGAGATAGTGGCCGCGAGCGGAATCACCGCCGATCCGACCTGGATTCTTTGGCAGCTGCTGGTCGGCGGCGGCACGTCCATGTCCGACCGCGCCGTACAGGATCAGGGCGACGCCAACGGCCGCGCCGATCAGCCAGCGAAACCATGGCAGATACCAGCCGACGGCCAGCAAGGTGAGCATGACAGGCACGATGACGACGAGCCCCTTGGCTGCCACGCGGAGTTCGTCACGTTGGCGTTGCTTCCGATGTTCGGGCGACTCGATGTTCATGTGGGTCTGGGCCCTTGCCGCGACGCCCCCGATGTTGCCATCGATTGGCGCGACCCGCCCTTTCGGGCCTGGTTCAGCGCCACGGCCTCGCGGATCAATGCCTTGAAGGCCCGGGCGTCTATCTTCTCGCCCTCGCGGATGTCGATGGCTCGCCTGACGTTGCCATCGAGGCTGGAATTGAACAGCCCGGCGGGTTCCTTCAGCGACGCACCCCTGGCGAAGGTGAGCTTCACGACCGACTTGTACGTTTCGCCGGTGCAGATGATGCCGTCGCGTTCCCACACCGGCACCCACATCCATTTCCATTCCTCGACGACGTTCGGCTCGGCTTCCCTGATCAGCGCGCGCATGCGGGCCAGCGTCTCGCCGCGCCAGTCGCCCAGCTCCGCGATGCGTGCATCGATGCGCCTGGCGGGTGACTGGGCGCCTTTCGATGAGGCTTTGCTCGACGCGGCCTGGCGCGACGACGTCTTCTTTGCCTTTTTCATGATTGCGGCCTCTTCACGTGCAGCACAGAACAACTCCTCAGCGACGCGCCTGGATCAGTTTCCAGCCATTGCCCGACGGATCGCGAAAGCCCGCGTCCACGCTGCCGAACCGATCGATGGGTTCCTGCGTGAACTCCACGCCGCGCGCCTTCAGCGCATCGAAGGATGCACGACAATCGTTCACCACCAGCACCAGCGGCGGCATGGCGCCCTTGGCGACCAGGGCCTTCAAGGCCTGGGCGGTGGCCGCGTCGTGCACCGGCGGCCCCGGGATGAACAAGCCGAGCTGGAACGACGGCTGTTCGGGGTGCTGCACCGTCAACCAGCGATAGTCACCGCTGCCCACGTCCGTGTGGACGCGGAACCCCAGCTTCTCCACGTAGAACGCGAGTGCTTCGTTCTGATCGCGCACGTACAGTCCGACGACTTCGACGCCCTGGCTCATGGGACCTCCTGTTTTCCTGGGGTCCCTTTATACCGGCCGACTCCTGCCGCCGCTTCTCCGAAACTGCTGTGGTGAGATCGGGACGGTACGCGGCCTGCACGATGCACGCAGGAATGCGTGCCAGCTCGTAGGCCGTGAGTTTCACGCGCTCGCGAATCTCGCGCGGGTTCAAGCCGGTGATGTCGCGGAAGGTGCGCCCGAAAGTGCCGAGACTTGCCCAGCCGGTCTGGAATGCGATCTCGGTGATGGGCAGATCCGTGTCGCGCAACAGCGCTGTCGCACGCTCGATGCGCCGCGTGAGCAGATAGCGATGCGGCGGCACGCCGAAGGCTTCCTTGAAGGAGCGTGCGAAATGCGCCTCGGACACACCGCTGACGCGCGCCAGGCGCGAGACCGGCCATTCCTCGTGCGAAGCGGCATCCAAGCGGTCCTTCGCGCGAAGCAGGCGGCGCAGCAGTGCCGGGTCCTGGCCCGCATCCGTCACGGCAGAACGCTCCGCTGGTCGCGGCTCATTCGCACAACGTGCCCTGGTGGTACAGAATCTTCCATCCCTGCGCCGACCGGCGCCACAGGCTCGAGCGGCGCGAATGCCTGCCGTGCACCTGTTCGAGTTGATAGGTGGCCAGGTAGACGTCGGCTGCCACTGCCCGACACGCGAAATCCGTGACGAGCAGATGCTCGGCGGCAGAATGATCGCGCAGCTGCAGCGCCTCCAGCACGAAATCGCGCGAGTACTTCTTGCCGCTCGCGCCGACTTCGAAGAAGTCTTCATCCATCATGGCTTCGAATTCGGCGCGCGTGCTGCCAAATTCAGGCCGATGGAACACGGGCTCGCGCGCGACGAGCTCGGCCTTGACCTGGTCCAGCGAAGGAATCCCCGGAGTCATAGGTTTTTCTCCGTCGACATTGCGCCTTCCTGTCCGAGCCGGTATGTCACTTTGCCCTGCGTCCAGCATTTCCGATGCGCTCTGCGTCGAGCTGCTGGAAATGCGTCGGGCGGGCAGCGCCCGTCAGCAGCGCGACACCGAACACGAAGGTCGAAACGAATGCATAGAGTTTCAGCCAGCGCACTTCGCGCCGCAGCCGCAGCAGGGAATCCGTGTCGGTGGGCATGGTGCACCTCCGGTGTGAGGCGACCGTTTTGCACCATCGCGACCCGCGCTGCAATCCGCGGCCGACTCCGGCCGCGCCGGCGGGCCTCAGGCGCTCGCCACTTCCGGCAACTGCGCGTTGCGATGCTGGCGCGCGGCCCGTACGAAGCCGGTGAACAGCGGGTGACCATCGCGCGGCGTGGAGGTGAATTCCGGGTGGAACTGTGTGGCCACGAACCACGGATGCCCGGGCAGCTCGACGATCTCCACCAGGTCGTCCTTCGACAGACCCGAGAACCGCAGACCGGCCTGGCTGTAGCGGTCACGGTAGCCGTTGTTGAACTCGTAGCGATGCCGGTGGCGCTCGAACACGCTCTCGTCGCCGTAGATGGAGCGCGCCAGCGAATTCGGCGTGATGCGCACTTCCTGCGCGCCGAGACGCATGGTGCCGCCCTTGGCCGCGCTGTCGTCGCGCTTCTGCTCGCCGCGCGCCGCATCCAGCCACTCGGTGATCAGCGCGATCACCGGGTGCGGGCTCGCGCGGTTGAACTCGGTGCTGTTGGCGTTCTCGAGGCCGAGCACGTGGCGGCCGTATTCGACGCAGGCGAGCTGCATGCCGAGACAGATGCCGAGATACGGGATCTTGTTCTCGCGCGCGAAGCGGATCGCCGCGATCTTGCCCTCGATGCCGCGTTCGCCGAAGCCGCCGGGCACGAGGATGGCGTCCATGCCCGAGAGCGCATGCGTGCCGTGCTTCTCGATGTCGGTGGACTCGATGTAGTGCACGTTGACGCGCGTGCGCGTCTTGACGCCGGCGTGGGTCAGCGCCTCGTTGAGCGAGATGTAGCTGTCCTTGATCTGCACGTACTTGCCGACCATGGCGATGTCGACCTGGCCGTCCGGGTTCATCTTGGCCGCGACCACCTGCTTCCACTCGGTCAGGTCGGCCGGCGGCACGTCGAGGCGCAGCTTGTCGACCACGATCTCGTCCAGGCCCTGCTCGTGCAGCAGCATCGGGATCTTGTAGATGTCGTCGGCGTCGACGCCGGAGATCACGGCGCGCTCCTCGACATTGGTGAACAGCGCGATCTTGCGGCGCTGCTCGTCGGGCAGCGGATTCTTGCAGCGGCACAGCAGCACGTCCGGCTGGATGCCGATGCCGCGCAGCTCCTTGACGCTGTGCTGCGTGGGCTTGGTCTTGATCTCGCCGGAGCCGCCGACGATGGGGATCAGCGTGAGATGCAGGAACACGCAGTTGTTGCGGCCGAGCTCGACGCCGAGCTGGCGGATGGCCTCGAGGAACGGCAGCGA
>DASTHJ010000466.1:0-5454 GCA_035718265.1 Steroidobacteraceae bacterium
CGGCTGTTTCACGCCGCGTGCTTCACGGCGGTGCAGGGGGTCGAGGGGCGCGCCTCGACAGCGGGCATCCCCAGAATGGTGCGAACGCGCCTCAGCGGACGCGCGCGTACATCGAGGCGTCGATGATCTTGCCGTCCTTGATGACGCTCTTGCGCATCACGCCCTCGCGCTGGAAACCGCATTTCTCCAGCACGCGCATCGACGCCGGGTTCCATTCGAACACCAGCGACTCGAGCCGCACGAGATCGAATTCGTCGAGCACGAACTCGGCCGTCGTGCGCACCGCGGCCGTCATGATGCCGCGACCCCAGTACGGCTCTCCCAGCCAGTAGCCGAACATCGCATTGCGCGCGTGGATGCCTTCGCGGATGTCGATGCCGATGCCGCCGACCGCCTTGCCATCGACGTCGATGGCCCAATGCGTCGGCCGCGGCATGTCGGCGAGCAATCCGAACCAGGCGTCCGCATCCGCCCCGGTGTAAGGATGCGGGAAGCGATGCGCGAGATTGAGCCAGACGCGCCGGTTGTTCGCCAGGCTCACGAGCGATGGCCTGTCGGCAGGCTCCCATTCGCGCACGACGCACGGGCCGCAATCCAGCTCGAGTGGATAGGCCCCGTCCATCAATCCACCGGCGCGACGAGCCACTTCTCCAGGCGCACGGCGTCCTCGACCCCGCGATAGTAGCCGCGGCTGATGACGTGCTCGTGGTAGCCGTGCTCGCCGTAGAAATTGCGCGCCGCCGCGTTGTCGCGGCGGCACTCGAGGTCGATGCGCGTGATGCCGGACGCCAGCGCCACCGCTTCCAGCCAGCGCAGCACCTCGCTGCCGATGCCGCGACGCTGATGCGAGCGGCGCACGGCGAACAGCAGCAGGTGCGCGACTTCGTCGCGATAACTCATGATGCCGAACGCGATCAGCTTGCCGTCCTCGTGCACCACCGCGACATTGGTGTCCCGATCCCGGATCGCGCGCCGCACGCGCTCCACGGTCCAGCTCCAGCCGAGTCCCTGCTCGATGTGATCGCGTGACATTGCGGCAATGCCCTCGGCATCGACGGAAGCGGCGAGACGGATCGTGGTTTCGTGCATCATGTGCAGCGTTGCGGCATCGCGGCGAACACCCGCGAGTGCAGCAGAATCACCAGCTTTGCGAACAAATGCAACTGGCGCAAGAATGGCGCTGGAATGAACGCGATGCACGTAGTTTCCCTCATCCAGCCGGCCCGGTTCCCGCAGGACGTCGAGATCGTGCGGGCGCTGTTTCGCGAGTACGCGGCCAGCCTGAATTTCGACTTGTGCTTCCAGGGGTTCGAGGAGGAACTTGCCAGCCTGCCCGGCAAGTACGCCCCGCCGGCCGGCGCCGTATTGCTGGCACTGCGCAATGGCGAGCCCCTGGGCTGCGTCGCGCTGCGTCCCATCGCCAATGGCGATTGCGAGATGAAGCGGCTGTTCGTGCGTCCCGCGGCGCGCGGCGAGAAGTTAGGTCGTCGGCTGGCGGAACGCATCTGCCGGCAGGCGCGCGATGCGGGCTACACACGCATCTGTCTCGATACGGTCGAAAGCATGCGCGAGGCGCGCGCGCTGTATGCATCGCTGGGATTTCGCGAGATCGATCCCTACGTGTTCAATCCGTTGGCGGGCGCGAAATACATGGCCCGCGAGCTGCAATCAGGCGGGCACGCCGTGGAAGACCTCGGCCGCCACCACCAGGCCTGAATCATCGAACACCAGGTTTTCCGAAACCCGCTTCGCCTTGCCATCGAATTCGGCGACGTAGATGATCGCCAGCTCGCGGCTCACCGCATCCCATGCCACGCGATCGACGGTAAATCGGATCGAACCGATGCGCGCCATCGCCGCGTACCAGTAGTCGCGCAACGCCTTCTTGCCATGCAGCGTCGCTACCCCGACCACGGCCAGCGCGGTGGGACTCGTGAACACCACGTCTTCGTGGAAATGCCGCAGCACGGCCTCGACATCGCGACGGTTCCAGCAGGCGGCCCACTGCCCGGCGAACGACTCGCGGGGCTCGCCGGGCTGACTCATCTCGATCCGTCGCGGATGCCTTCCTTGAGACCGCGGTCATAGCCGAGTTCGTAGTCGGTTTTGCGGCTCGCGGGCGCATTCGGATTCTTCGGCGGCTTCATGGGGCAGATCGGCGACATCGGCGTGGGTGGCGCGCCGGTCACCTGCGCGTAACCATCCTTGTAGCCTTCCTTGTATCCATCGCAGTACTGGTTGTCGATGGGATTGGCCGCGGCCGCCGCCCCTGCGAACAGGGACAGCAGGATTGCGATTCTCGTGTGCATCGTCTCCCCCGAAATCTCGCTGATTGGCGCGAGTCTATACCTTCTTCTCGAAGCGCCAAACCAAGCCGTCATGCGGATCCGTCGACCTCGCCGACGAACCCATGCATGAATTCACGGCTTACGGGTTGGTCCCGCCTCGAGCATTCCGATCGTGTGCAGCCACTGCTCCACCAGGGGCCGGCCAACGGCCGATGGGTAGTTTGGTCGGCCGCAGTCCAAAGGCATGCCCGCCCTGCGCGAACAGGTGCATTTCAACGGGCACATGCGCCTTTTTCAGAGCCGCGTAGTAGGTCAACGAGTGTTTAGGTGTCCGGGATAGATCACGATCGCAAAATCCGGCCGGCAGCTCAGCTCATCGGCCGCGTCCACGCGTGGGTAAATCCGTTCGGTGAAATGCGAACTGGCCGCAGCGGCGAGATGCCCGCCGGCGGAAAAACCCATCACGCCAATCTTGTGAGGATCGATGTGCCACTCCGCGGCATGCTGGCGCACCAGGGCTCCCAGGCGGCAGGGTGTTCCTGCGCTTGCGCGCTGGCCAGCCACGGCAGCAGAGCCAGCAGCGACGCCACCCGGCTCATTGCGCGGCTACTGATGGATCGCTCCCTTGATCAGCAACACGGCGCCAAAAAGGAAGCCCGCATGTTGCAGGAGCATGCCGATGGCTCTCAACGTCGGGCCCGACGCATACAGCATGCCCACCGCGTGCAGCACTCGCGCCAGCAGGAACGCCAACGCCAGGACACAGACGTTGAGGCGCGCCATGCCGGAAAGCTCGACCAGCGCCACGATGACCAGCGCCAGCGCGGCGTACTCGCTGAAGTTTCCATGCGCGCGGATGCGCCTGTTCAGGGTCTCGTCGCCGCCATCACCGGTCGAGACACGCAGCGCCCGGCGCCGGATCGAGGTTTGCAGGCTCAGCCACACCATGAGGATGGCGTAGGCGGCGGCCAGATAGGCGGAGATCGTTGGAAATGACATCTCCGGTCCTGACTAGCTATTGGGTTCAACCACAACCGCGGTGCCGTAGCACAGGACTTCCGTCACGCCGCCCATGACTTCCGTGCCGTCATAGCGGACGCCGATGACCGCATTGGCGCCGAGCGCCTCGGCATGCCTGACCATCTCATCGAACGCGTCCTTGCGGGTTTTCTCGCACAGTTCCGTGAACAGCGAGATATTACCGCCCACCAACGTCTGCAACGAGCCGCCGATCGTGCCGAAGATGGATCGCGAACGGACCATGATGCCGCGAACGACGCCGAGCGTGCGCGTCACCCGGTGGCCGTCCAGCGTGAAGGCGGTCGTTGTGAGTGCCGGGTTCATGTTGCCTCCCAGGAGAGCGTAGGGGGTGAGATGTCGTGCAGCTCCAAGATAGCATCTGCACGACCGCGATCAATTGGCATACACCGTCTGCAACCGGGGATCTTCGAAGATGGCTGCCGGCGATATGACGATTTCCTGCAGCGGAACATGATTGCCGTAGCGCTCCTTGAGCTTGGATCTGACCGCCGGTTGCGCCAGGTCGAATTCCGACAGTGTCTGCAACCTGCCGAGCTTCACGCCGGCGCCACGGTCGAAGATTTTCCAGACGAGTTCCGAACAGTAAATCCGGTCGTCTGACCACTCGAAGTACAGATCGTAGTTCTTTCCCAGGAATGGCTCACCCGCCGCGCGCATCCTCCTCAGCGAGTCGATCGACAATCGAGCGTCGGCATCGCGGAGCCGCTTGGCCACGAAATGGCCGTGCTCGCCGCGTGCAATCCACGCGTCCAGCGGCGTGAGTTTGACCGGCTGCACTGCTTCGAAGACGAACGGCCGTCCGTTGCGGACGTAGACGATGCCCATGTGGCTGTATGGCGATCTGGTGGCGAGTTGAATGGCCTGGCTCTGCGATGATCTCGAAGTCTGGAAGATGATGTCGCCATCGTGCGGTTCATATTCGCTTCGGGAACAGCCGGCGAGGATCGCGACTGCAAGCAAGAGCTGGAAACTATGGATCTTCGCCATGCGGCGTGTCCCCCTGGTTGTCCTCGCCGTGATTGGCTTCTTCGATCTGCGAAGCTGGTGGCGGTGGCGGCATCCGTCCGAACGTCAGGAAAAGCATTGCCCAGCCCACCGCGCCGGCGCCTGACGGTTTGCGTTTCGCCGACCGGGCGGAACGAATGGCGCCGTAGATGAGCAGCAGGACCACGGTGCTCACGAACAGCGCCATCAGGACGGCTCGCGCTTCGTTACTCATCGAAGGTCCACCCGAGAGCGCGCATCGCTCACCGCTTGCCTTCCATCGGATTCTCCCGGGATTCCTGCTGGCGGACCTGTTGGGCGAGCCCGATGAGAATCCCTTCCGGACCCCGGATGTAGCAGAGCCGATAGATGTTCTCGTAGTCGACGACTTCATCGACCACGGTTGCGCCACGCTTGCCGAGCCGGGCGAGCGTGTCGTCGAGGTCGTCCACCGCGAACATGACGCGCAGATATCCTAGCGAATTCACCGGCGCGTCGCGGTGATCGGAGGCGATGGCGGGCGCATCGAAGCGCGAGAGCTCGAGGCGGCTGTGTCCATCGGGCGTGCGCAGCATGGCGATCTCGACGCGCTGATCGCGCACACCGGTGACCCTGCCGGCCCACTCACCTTCAACACGCATCCGGCCTTCGAGGGTGAGGCCGAGCTCGGTGAAAAAGTCTATGGCGACATCCAGGTCTTCCACCACGATGCCGACGTTGTCCATGCGAATGACGGTCAAATGCCCCTCCTGCCGGTCCGACGCCCCGCGAAGTTGTGGGCGCATCGATAGCTTCCCAGATGTCAGGCTTCGGCTGGAAACTTTTCGAGCTCCGTCTTTATCTGACCGTAGAGAATCGACAGCCAGCCCGGCACTCCATTGGGCACCTGAATCGCACTGCTCCGGAAATCTGTCGGGGCGATTACGATTTCGACGTGCTCCTTTCCCGCCAGCGCCGCGAGAACGAACAGGTCCTCGGCGGCCTCGTTGCCCATCGCCAGGCAGCCAATCGACGCGGACGTCCCATGGATCATGATGTCCGAGCCGATCTGGGTCCTTCCATCCTCGTGCGCCCTTGCCAGGTCGAAAGAATTTGGAAAGTTGAGTCGGATGGACAGGTGAAAGCGGCTGTTGGCGTTGAG
>DASTHJ010000467.1:0-3691 GCA_035718265.1 Steroidobacteraceae bacterium
CCGCGAAATCACCTTGAGCGAGCGCGCCTTGGACAGGTCGGTGATCAGCGCGTCGTGCATGCCGGCCGCGAAATAGCCCTCGGGGTCGCCGGACAGGTCATCGAGCGGCAGCACGGCCAGTGCGAGCCGCGACGCCGGCACTGCGTGCGCGCGTGCTTCGTGCGCGCCGGAGATTTCGACCGGCGCGGTGATGCGGTAGCCGTGCCCGCGCACCAGCGCGATGTAACGCGATTGCCGGCTGTCGTCGCCCAGGGCCTCGCGGACCAGTTCCACGCGCTTGGCGACGGTCTCTTCGTTGACCACGCGGCCGGCCCACACCTCGCTCATCAGTTCGTCGACCGTGAGCACGTTGGGTGCGCGCCGCACCATGGCCAGCAACAACTCGAAGGACAGGCGCGGCAGCGAAATGGCCTGGCCGTCGCGGCTCACCTGCCGCGTGCCGAGGTCGATCGCCAGGTCTCCGACCCGGTAGCCGGCCGGTTCGTGCTGCATCGCTGCCATCTGGATCCGCCCCCCTTTCCCCGGGCGGGAATACTGGCCGGATATTAGTCGCTGCGCGGCCTTCGCGAAATCTTCGCCATGAATTCGCCGGGCCTTCGGGCGCGCCAGCCACACCAGGTGGAAAGTCACTCCCGGCGATTCACCCACTAACCACCAGGAGATTCACATGAAAATTTTCCGCTGCCTGCTCCCGCTCGGCCTGCTGTTCGCCGCCCCGGCCTTCGCCCACGGCAACGGCAACGACAATGGCCCCGACCGCGATTCCCAGGCCTGCTCGACCCGCATGCTCGCCGGCCGCTGGATGTTCGCCACCGACATCGGCCACCAGGCGCTGTCGCTCTTCCCGGTGCCCGGCGACATCACGGCCATCGGCGTGTTCCGCATCGACCGTTTCGGCACCATCCTCGATGGCACGTTCGACGCGAACGCGCAGAACAACCGCTTCCTGCCGGGGCTCACCTTCACGGGCTCCGTGGTCGTGAACGCGAACTGCACGGGCACGCTGCAGTTCGTGACCAGCGCGGGCACGACACGTACCGACAGCATCATCGTGCTGGGTCCCGGCCGCGTGCGCGGCATGTCCCAGGACGTCAACAACCTGTGGACCTACGACATGCGCAGGTTGTGAGTTTCCACGGAATAGTCGAGTAACCTCCTGCGGGGTGCGAGCGCGCGCGCACCCGGCAGGATCGTCTGCTCAACGAGATTCGAAGCGGCCTTCCTGGAGAAAGTTGGCCACGTGGCGCGCCACCACGGGCGACGCGAGCATGCCCATGTGGCTCACGGGCAGCGTCACGTGCGCCTTGAGCCCGGGCAGCCGGGTCTCGCTGACGGCGACCGTGCCGTCGCAGTCCTCGTCGAAACGCGCGAAGAATCGCCCGAGCCCCATGGGGCGCGTGCCGGCGATCACGCCGAGCTCGCGCTCGCAGCGCCAGGCGCGCGGCTCGCGCGTGTGCACCAGCTCCTCGGCCACCAGCGGGCCGACCACGCGCCGCAGCCAGGCATGGCGCGCCACGGCCTGCGCGGAGCGGCTGCCGGCGAGCGGTGTCCCGAGCAGCACCACGCGCCCCGCGCGATCGCAAGGCTCGCGCTCGAAGAAGCGGCACAGCACGATGCCGCCGAGGCTGTGGCCGACGAAATGGATGCGGTCGGCTTCGATGCGCGCGACGAACTGCGAGAGCGCGGCGAGCGTGGCCGACATCGAGCCGCGCACGGTCGGATAGCTGAAGCGGTGCGACTCGAAACCCAGCGCGGTGGAAAGTCGCCGGCGCAGCAGCGTGAACTCCGCGCCATTGAGGAAAAGCCCGTGTACGAAGACGACGGCGGTCTTCACCCGCGGCTCAGCTCGTGGGTGGCGGAGTTCGGACGCGAATGTGCAGTTCGCGCAGCTGCTTTTCCTGGATCTCCGTCGGCGCGTCGGTCATGAGATCCGCGGCGGTCTGCGTCTTGGGGAACGCGATCACGTCGCGGATGCTCTCGGTTCCGGCCATGTGCATGACCAGCCGGTCGAGACCGAAGGCGATGCCGCCGTGCGGTGGCGCGCCGAACTTGAGCGCATCCAGCAGGAAGCCGAACTTGAGCTTCGCCTCCTCGGCGCCGATGCCGAGCAGGTCGAACACCGCGGACTGCATGTCCTGGCGGAAGATACGCACCGAGCCGCCGGCGATCTCGCTGCCGTTCAGCACCAGGTCGTAGGCCTTGGCCAACGCCTTGTCGGGTGCGGCCTTGAGCGCCGCGAGGTCGTCGGTCACGGGCGAAGTGAACGGATGGTGCATGGCCACCCAGCGCTTCTCCTCCGCGTCCCATTCGAACATCGGGAAATCGATGACCCAGAGCGGCTGCCAGTCGCCCTTGGTGAGCTTCATGTCGACGCCCACTTTCAGGCGCAGCGCGCCGAGCGCGTCGTTCACCACCTTGGCCGTGTCGGCGCCGAAGAAGATGAGATCGCCATCCGCGGCGCCGGTGCGCTCGAGGATGCCCTTGATGGCCTCCTCGCTCAGGAACTTCACGATCGGCGACTGCAGGCCATCCTTGCCCTTCGCCCGCTCGTTGACCTTGATGTACGCCAGGCCCTTGGCGCCGTAGCGTCCAACAAAAGCGGTGTAGTCGTCGATCTGCGAGCGCGGCAGCGCGCCGCCGCCGGGCACGCGCAGCGCCGCGACGCGGCCGTTCGGGTCCTTGGCGGGACCGGCGAACACCTTGAAGTCGCAGCTGGCGACCAGCTCGTCGACGTCGACCAGCGTCAGCGGGTTGCGCAAATCGGGCTTGTCCGAGCCATACGCGCGCATCGCTTCCTGGAAGCTCATGCGCGGAAACGGATCCGGCAGCTCGGCGCCGATCGCATCCTTGAAGATGTGGCGCGTGAGCTGCTCCATCATCTGCATGATCTGTTCCTGCGTCAGGAACGAGGTTTCGATGTCGAGCTGCGTGAATTCCGGCTGGCGCTCGGCGCGCAGGTCCTCGTCGCGGAAGCACTTGACGATCTGGTAGTAGCGATCGAAGCCCGAGACCATCAGCAGCTGCTTGAAGATCTGCGGCGACTGCGGCAACGCGAAGAACTTGCCGGCGTGCGTGCGCGAGGGCACGAGGTAATCGCGCGCGCCTTCGGGCGTCGCCTTGCCGAGCACCGGCGTCTCGATGTCGACGAACCCGGCGTCGTCGAGATACTGGCGCATGGCGCGCGTGATCTTGTGACGCAGCCGCAGGCGGCGCGCCATGTCTTCGCGCCGCAGGTCGATGTAGCGATACTTGAGCCGGATCTCTTCGCCGACGTGCTCATCGAGCTGGAACGGCAACGGCTCGGAGCGGTTGAGCGTGACCAGCCCGCGCGCCAGCAGCTCCACCTTGCCGGAGGCGAGATTGGCATTGGCCGTGCCGGCGGGACGTTCGCGCACCAGGCCGCGCACCTGCACGACGAACTCGTTGCGCAGCTTCTCGGCCTCGGCGAACTGCGCCTGGTTGTCGGGATCGAACACGATCTGCAGCAGGCCTTCGCGGTCGCGCAGGTCCACGAAAATGACGCCGCCATGGTCGCGGCGGCGGTGGACCCAGCCGGCGACCGTAACCTCTTGACCAACCAGCTTTTCATTGACCTGGCCGCAGTAGTGAGAACGCATGGAATGCCCGACGAAGCCGTACCGAAAGGGCGGCGATGTTACCGGGTTGTCGGCGGCTTCGGAAAGCTTAAGCT
>DASTHJ010000468.1:0-4423 GCA_035718265.1 Steroidobacteraceae bacterium
GATAGTTGACCAGGTCCTTGGCGCGATACGCATCGCGCATGTAGGCCTTGATCTGGTCGACGCGCTCCTTGCTGTCCGCGCCCGCGTACCAGGCGCGATACTCGCTCTCGACGATGCCGAAGGTGTCCGTGGTCTCGACCACGCGCGCCGGGCCGTACTCCGCCAGGAAGAAGTCGCGCGTCTCGACCTGGCGATTGTCGGCGGAGCGCAGCGCCGGCGTGCGCGTGAGTTCCTTCTCGCCCGGGCGCACGATCAGCGCGAGGCGGCCCGCGTCCTGCGCGGGCAGCGTGCCGACGCGCGTGTACTCGGCCGTGGCGTCGATCCACAGGTCCGCGCCGTCGGCGCCCGCGCCGGGCACGAACACGATGGCGTGGTCGAACATGCCGAGGCCGGGCAGCTCGGGCGAGACGTCCTGGTCGTCGCCGGCGGAGAGCAGCGCGAGGTAGGCGTCGATGCCCGAGGCGCGCAGCGCCGCGACCAGCAGCGTCGCCTTGTCCTTGCAGTCGCCGAAGCGGCGGCGCAGCGTCTCGGAGGGGTACTCGGGGATCAGGCGCGCGGCGCCGAATTCGACGCCGGTGTAGCGCACTTCGCGGTGCAGGCGCTCGACGAGCCTGGCGATGTAGTTAGAGGTATTGCCGGCTGTGGTGATGCCGCGAGCGGCACTGGCGTTGCGCGCGGCAGTGCCACGGGTCTCCGCGCCGCGACCCGTCGACTTGAGGCCGCCGAGCAGCGGCTTGGCGTCGTCGATGCGGATGCGGCCCTCGGTCATGTCGCGGTACGCGGCCGCGACACTCTGCCAGGAGTCGCCGGTGGAGAACTCGACGGCCGGCCACTCGGGCTCGTCGGGTGGCAGGTTGGCGTCCATCTCGCCCATCTCGTCGACCACGCCCTGCTCGAGCGTCCAGCGCACGCGGCCGTCGGCGCGCGACTCGGTCACCTGCGCGTTGGGCAGCAGGCGCGTCAGGTGCTTGAGCCGCAGGGATTCGGGGGCGTCGATGACGATGCGCGTGCGCAGCGTCGGCACGGGACGGCCGACGTACTCGCGGAACACCGAGCCGGCCGGGAAGAAGGGCTGCTCGTCGCGCACCGTGATTTCTTCCTCGACGACGGCGCCGATGGCGACCGCCGGCAGCGGTCCTTCGAGCGTGTGGTCGTCGTCGTAGACCTGGTTGCCGTTGCGCGTGCCGGCCTCGGTCAGCAGGCGCGGGTCGATGCGGTGCTCGCGGCCGTCGGTGGTGATGACGCGCGCGCGGATCGTCGGGCGCGCCTGGTACCAGGGCTGCCAGCGCGCGCTGCTCGCCGCCCAGGTCTCGACGCCGTCAGGCGAATCGACACGGTAGATCAGCCGGCTGGTGCGCGTCAGGCGCTGCTGTTCGTCGAAGACGAAGCGACGCTCGTCGAGCAGCACGACCACGTCGGCAGGGCGTTCGCGCTTGACGGCCGTGGCGGCCTGCAGCAGTTCGCGGGCGGGCTGCGTGAAGGCCGGGGCATCCCAGGCGTCGGCGGCGTGGACGGCGCCGAAGGCCAGCAGGCCCATGGCGAAGAACAGAAGGAATCGGAGAGCGCGCATTTGACAGAAGCATAGCGGGGTGTTTCGGCGGCAAATTTCGACTGCATCACGCCTTGCTGTAGGGCGCCGAAGCGTGGAGCGCATCTTTTCCGGTGGTAGGCTCGCGGGCCATGACTGCTCCAAACCCTCATGGCCTCACGCAACTCCGCGACGCGTTGCGGCAATTCGCCGACGAACGCGACTGGGACCAGTTCCACAGCCCCAAGAACCTGGCCGCGGCACTGGCCGTGGAGGCGGCGGAGCTGCTCGAACGATTCCAGTGGCTGACCGAGGACCAGAGCCGCCGCCTGCCGCCTGACGAGCTGGCACGCGTGCGCGACGAGATGGCCGACGTGCTGAATTACCTGGTGCGCCTCGCCGACAAGCTCGACGTGAACCTGCTCGAGGCCGCGCGCGAGAAGATCCAGAAGAACGCGGCCAAGTATCCGGTGGACAAGGCGCGCGGCTCCGCCCGCAAGTACTCCGAGTTGTGAAATGGGGACATTCTCCGTTTCCTAGCAAATGGGGACATTCCTCGTTTCCTAGCAAACGGGGACAGGCCTGAATCGGAGACGAACCGCCGTTCGCCGCGCACTTCGCCGGTCAACGCATCACCTGTCGCCATTCTGCGAACCGGAATGGCCACGATTCCCGCTCCAGGCCTGTCCCCGTTTGCTAGGAAACGAGGAATGTCCCCATTTCCCCGCTACAATGCCCCCATGGCCACTAACTACGTCCTCGTCGACTTCGAAAACGTGCAGCCGGACAGCCTGGCGGCACTCGCCGGCGGGGCGTTCCGCATCAAGGTGTTCGTCGGCGCCGCGCAGGCCCGCGGGCGCATCTCCTTCGAGTTGTCGCACTCCATGCAGATGCTCGGCGCCAACGCCGAGTACGTGACCATCGCCCGCAGCGGCCACAACGCGGTCGACATGCACATCGCATATTTCACCGGCCGGCTGGTCGAGAAGGAGCCGAACGCCGTCATCTACATCGTGTCGCGAGATACCGACTTCGACCCGCTGGTCGAGTACCTGCAGGCCGCCGGCGTCACCTGCAAGCGCGTCAAGACCATCGCCGAGATCGCGCGCACGCTGCCCAAGCCGCGCCCCCAGCCCCCGGCGCGCACCGGCCGCAGCCCGAACCCGCCCGCCCGCAAGCCGAACAGCGACAAACTGGCGCCGATCATCAAGCACCTGCACTCGCTCTCCGGCAAGCCCGCGACGCGCCGCAAGCTCGCCCAGACCATCGCGAACTATTTCCGCCAGCACGGCGGCGCGCTCCCGGACACCGCCATCGAGCAGCTCATCGAGGAGCTGATCCGCATGAAATACGTGACCCAGAGCGGAACCAAGGTGAGCTACCACCTGTCGCAGTGAGGCGGATCGCGGCGCAGCGGCTTCCGCTGCGGCCGGGGCAGGTGTCGGACTCGATCCGATACTGAGCCGCCCGGCTTCATCGACGCGCAGCGGGGCCATACAATCGCGCCCCCTAACAACAAGCTCCAGGGAAAAGGCCGTGCACAAATATCGCAGTTTTCTGTTCGTCGCCGCGTTGCTGGTCGCGTCCACCGCGCAGGCGCAGTGGTCCGGCAAGGCCGAGCTCGGCATCATCGTCTCGGACGGCAACACCGAGTCCAAGTCCGCCAACACCAAGTTCGATCTCACGCACGAGGGCGCCCGGTGGACCAACAACGTCTACTTCGCGGCGCTGTACGGCGAGAACGCCGAGTTCACCACCGCCCAGCGCTACGAGGCGCGCTACAAGGCCGACGTCAAGATCAACGACAAGGTCGGCTGGTTCTTCGGACTGCGCGGCGAGCAGGACAAGTTCAGCGGCTTCGTCTACCAGGCGACCGCCTCGACCGGTGCCACGTTCAAGCTCATCGACGCGCCCGGCACCAAGATGGACCTCTCGGTCGGTGCCGGTTACCGGCGCCTGCAGCCCGAGGTGCTGATCAAGTCCGAGGCCGGCGAGGTGCTGGACCGCATCGAGGGCGAGGAGGACAGCGACGTGGTTGGCACGCTAGCCTCGAACTACGAGCACGATTTCACGGACAGCACCAAGATCACCAACAAGTTCCTGGCCGAGGCGGGCGCGGAGAACACCGCGCTGCAAAACGACCTCGCGCTGCAGGTCAGCATGACCGAGGTGCTGGCGCTGTCGGTGGGCATCGGCGTGCGCTACAACACCGACCCGCCGCCGCTCGCGGAGAGCACGGATACGCTGTTCACCGTCAACCTGGTATACAACATCAAATGACTTCGCACTCGCTCAGGTTGTTAGGCGGCGGATGTGCGATCGGCGCGCTGGCGGCGATCGCGATGGCGCAGACCGGCGGCGGCGCGGCCAGCATCAGCGTCGCCAGCGGGCCGCACAAGGGCGAGTACGCGTTCTCGCCGACGCAGCCCTGCATCATCGCCAGCCTGGGCCAGAAGCCGCCGGGCATCTCGCTGGTGCTGCAGGCGACGGATTCGTCGCTGTCCATCGAGATGCCGAATCTCGACGAGAAGCATGCGAACGAGATCCAGATCGTGCTGGTGATCGCCGACAAGCAGCGCGCGGTCGGCAAGGGCGCCTCCAGCGTCACCTACGAGATCGACACACGCCCCGACGCCGCGCTCGCGCCGTTCCAGCGCGCCGAGCGCGCCAACAAGGGGATGAGCGGCAAGGCGACCACGACGCTGATGGAGAAGGGCGACACCGCGCTGCTCAGCTTCAGCGGCGAGACCGTGAGCGGCGTGAAGCTCGAGGGCAGCGTTACGTGCAAGAAGGTGTAAAGGGGGACAGTCCCTCTTTCCTGGCAAACCGGGACAGTCCCCCTTTCCTAGCAAAGAGGGACTGTCCCCCTTTTCACAGCGCCGCGCGGATCAGGGG
>DASTHJ010000469.1:0-7388 GCA_035718265.1 Steroidobacteraceae bacterium
TTGATAGTTAGGGCGGGCATCTTGTCGAGCTTCGCCGGCCCCCGGTATCGCTACCAATGAGCGATGATCGCACGTCGAATCCTACAGGGGGAGATCAGGATGGAATTCGCCGATGTGCGACAGCGCGTCGGCCGCGGAACCATTCTTCGACGATCAGCAGCAATCCGCCCGCGAGCGCGATCGGCACACCCGCGAGCCAGGATGTCGGCAGTGCATTCGCGCGCCGCTCGAAACGCCACACCGGCTGCCCGACTTCGTTCCAGTGCAGCAGCACGATGAGCGCGAGCGCGAAAACCGGCAGCATCTCCAGGTAGCTGTGGATCTGCTGTTCCAGTGGCGAGATGAAGCGTCGCGGCTGCGCGTCGCTCGTGTCCCACAACGACACCGCCATGTGCGCGATCACTCCCGCGGCCATGAGCACCAGTACCAGCGCATCGATGCGCAGGAAGAGACCGAGCACGATCGGTACCGCGATCAGCAGATGCAGCAGCACGTGCAGCGCCGACTCGCGCGAACCGGACGTAGTCTCGATGCTCGTGCGCCGATGACACAACCAGTCGCCGAACGCAGACAGCAGCCAGGCGACGAACATCAGCTCGAGCAATCCGATGAGCAGCGCGTGCAATGTCATGGCGCCTGCTTGGTGACCATCAGAAAGAACACGTACACCAGCGCGAGGAAAGCGACGATGCCGAGCGCTACCCACGCGCGCAGGTAGCGCCAGTAGAGCGGCGGCAGCGGCTGATCGGCGCGGCTTGCCTCGATTGCCATGTCGCGCATGCGGATCTGCATCCACACCACTGGCAGCCAGGCCCCGCCGGCCAGAATGTACAGGCCGAGCGACCACAGGATCCACGGCGAGGTGATCGAAAAGCCCGCGAGGTGCATCAGCCAGAAGCCGGTCAGCGGTTGCAGGATGACGGTGGGCGTCGTGAACACCCAGTCGGCGATGACCACGTAGCGCACCACCGGTGCGATGGCGTGCGCATCGCGCGTGCGGCTCACGAAGAACATGTAGAACGCCGAGCCGAGCCCGGTGCCGAACAGCAAGGTGGAGGAGAGGATGTGCAGCCACTTGACGACCAGGTAGGTCACCGGCGCGGCTCCAGCTGCCAGAGCAATACCAGCAACGCGAGGATCGGCACGTTCTTGGCGACGGGGCCGAAGGGTTCGAGCCACAGTGCCGGCAGGAAGACACTGATGATGGACGTGTAGCCCAGCACCACCAGGATCTGCGCGACCCACAGCAGCGGCAGGCGCCGCGGCGCCAGGGTCAGCAGCCCGAGCGCGATGTCGAGACCGGAGGCGCACCCCAGCACCACGGGCGCCAGCGAAGCGGGAATGCCGATGTCCCGCAGCAGCGCGAGGCCGTGTTCGAACGAGCCCGGGACCAGCGACACGATCCCGGCGATCAGCCACATGAAGGCCACGGTCAAGCGCAGCAACGGCAGCGTCCAGGTGAGTACCGCCTCGCGGTGGGCGCGCGGACGATCGGTGGAATTCACGAAGCCCGGGACGGGCAACGGCGGCCGACCGAGCAGCCGGGTGAACGGCCCTGCATCGCCGACGTTGCCGCGCTCGAGCATGCCGAAAGTCTCGCGGCTCAGGAACACGCCGGGTAGATAGTCGCCGACGCGCGCCGCCGTGGCCACCAGCACGCGCGGCACGGACAGTGAGAACGTGCGCCGGAAGCCGAGCGTTGCGCGCAGCTCGCGCAGGAATTCCGCGAGCGTCAGCGGCACGGGGCCGACCATCGGCAGCGCGCAACGCAATTCGGCCGGCGACTCGATGAGCTTCAACAGTCCGGCGGTGACGTCGTCGATGTGCACGGGTTGCACGCGCATCGTGCCGCCGGCAGGCAAGGGCGTGATGGGCAGGCTGGCGAGCAGGTTGAACAGCCCGGCGCTCGAGCCGCCCGGACCGTAGACCAGCGAGGGCAGCACGATGGCCCAGTCGAGGCTCGACGCCATCAGCGTGCGGTCGGCCTCGGACTTGCTCCGGTGGTACCCGGACACCGCCTCTGGCTCCGCGCCCAGTGCCGACACCTGGATGATGCGGCGCACGCGCGCCGCGGCCGCGGCCGCGAACAGCACGCGCGGGCCGCGCACGTGCAGGGCTTCGAATGTGCGCGCGCCATGCTGGCGCAGGATGCCGACCGCGTTCACGGCCACGTCGATGCACTGCAGCTCGCGCGCCAGCGCTTCGACGGGCGGCAAGGCGGTGTAGTCGAGCGGCAGGTGCCGCAATCCCGGCAGGCCCGCGGGCCGCTGGCGGCCGGCGCCGATCACTTCATGCCCCGCCACCAGGCAGGCACGCGCCAAGTGCGTGCCGATGAAGCCGCTGACGCCCGAGATCAGCACGCGCACTGACAGCGCCTCGGGAATCTGTGGCGGAACCGCGCACGCGGGGCAGGGTCCGCATCGGCATGGAACCGGACAAACATCTCGTTCGACAGGCGCTCGTCTCCGGCGCCTCGGCCAGCCTGCTGTCCACCGCCGCGCTGGCGCTCTGCGGGCATCTCGAGAACCGGCGACCCGCCGGCCCGGTGAATGGCCCGAGCCAGTGGATCTACGGCCGCTGGGCTGCGAGCGTACGCACGCCCAGCCTGCGACACACATTGACCGGCTTCCTGATCCACCACGCCATGGCGACCGGATGGGCGCTGCTGCACGAACGCGCGTTCGGCGCGGACAAGTCCGCGCAGACATTTCCGGGGCGCCTGGGTCGCGCGGCCGTGACCACCGCGGTCGCGAACTTCGTGGACTACCAGCTCACGCCGAAACGACTGCAGCCCGGGTTCGAGAAGCAGCTCTCCCGCCGCTCGATGTTCGCGGTGTATGCGGCGTTCGCCGTCGGGCTGGCGCTGGTCGTCAGACCGCGTCGCGCGGCGCGACGCCCGCCGCCGCCGCGGGGATGATCGTGGCGTCATCGATGTGCCGCTCGAGCGGCTTGGCCGCGGGCCCGTTGAGCACCTCGCCGTCGGGCGAGTAGCGGGAGCCATGGCAGGGGCAGTCCCAGCTCTTTTCCACATCGTTCCATTGAACCACGCAGCCGAGATGCGTGCAGGCCGCCGACAGCTCGTGGAAGCGGCCGTCGTTGTCGCGGTACACGGCGCGCAGCTCCAGGCCGTCGCGCACGATGGCCCCGGAGCCGATCGGGATTTGGCGCCGCTCCTTGACCTCGCCGCGCGAGATCCAGTCGCCGACCAGGTGGCCGAGCACGTTGGCATTCTCGTCGATGAACGAGCCGGCGGCCTGCAGCGTCTTGCGCGCCGGGTCGTAGAGCGCGGCCCAGGGATTCGGGCGGTCCGCGATGAGGTCCGCCGTGATCATGCCGCCGAGCGTGCCGTGGGTCATGCCGTTGCCGGAATCGCCGGTGATCACGTAGATGTTCCGGTCGCCGGGATTGCGGCCGATGTAGGCGAGGCCGTCGACCGGCTCCATGACCTGGCCGGACCAGCGGAAGCGCGCTTCGCCCAGGCCTTCGAAGCGGTCGCGCGCCCAGGTCGTCAGGCGCGTGAAGCGTTCGCCGGGATCCTGCTCCTGGCCGGTCTTGTGGTCCTCGCCGCCGACGATCAGCACGTCGTGGCCGTCGACGTTGCGCACCACGCGCACGTAGTGGTACGGATCGGCGAGATCCCAGAGCAGCACGGACGGAAAGCGGTCGCGCGGCAGCTCGAATCCCACGACGTAGGTTCGATAGGCCGCCTGCTTGGTGTGCATCTTGACGCGGTCGACGAACGGCGTGTTCGTCGCGACGATCACGTGCCGCGCGCGGATCTCCGCGCCATCGTCGAGTTCGACGCGCAAGACTTCGTCCTTGTCGACGGCCATCGCGTGCACGCCCGTGCGAATGTGTCCGCCGCTGGCGCGAAAGGCCTGCGCCAGCCCCTGCAGATACTTTCCGGCGTGGAACATGCCCTGGCGCGGAAAGCGCAGCGCCTCGCCGTGCATGCGCACGCCGGGGATGGCGAGCCGGTCGATCGACTCCACGTCCGTGAAACCCGCCGCGGGCAGCACCTGCGCCTCGCGCACCAGCAGGTTGGCCTGCTCCGGCGCGGAGCAGAACAGGAAGCCGTCGACGCGCTCGAAGTCGCAGTCGATCTGCTCCTCGCGCACGATGCGCTCGATGAGATCGACGGCCGCGCGGTGACTGTCGGCGGCGAGCCGCGCGCCGTCGGCGCCGAAATACCGGGTCAGTTCGGCGAAGCCGTCGTCGAGCACGAAGGCGAGGTGCGCGGTCGTACGCCCGGACTCACCGGCGCCGACCTCGTAGGCGTCGATCACCTGCACGGTGCGTCCGTCGCGCCGCAGCAGATACGCCGCGGTCAGGCCGGCGATGCCGGCGCCGATCACGCAGACGTCACAGGAGGCGAGCGCCTGCTGGTCGGCTGGCGCTCCAACTACCGGGGTGGATTCCTGCCAGACGGAGATGGTCTCGAAGCCGTTGCGATGCATGCCGGACATTAGGCGCGAAGCCCGGCGCCGGTGGCAGGCGACCGGCGCCAGTACTTGCCGTCTGTGCCGTCCTACGTGGCGGACGGCCGGAAACGCGTCGCGCTGCAGCGAACGGCCGATCTACCTGCGATTGCGACGTTGCTCGTAACTGTCCGGATGGCGCCGGCCCTGCGATCCCCAGTCGCGCTCGTAGTTGGCGCCGCCGTAGTACTCGCCGCGCTCGCATTCGCTCACGTAACGGTAGTGGTCGTCCTGCGGCGGCTCGGGTCCGCGACCGTAGTCTTCACGCCGGTAGTCGCCGGGACGCGGGTGTTCCTCGTCGCGCCGCCGCTCGCGGTCGAACCAGCGTTCGCGCTCGCGTTCGCGCGCATTCCATTCGCGATCGTATCGCGCCATGGCACTCTCCTTTGCTTTGGCCGATCCCGAATTGCAGCACGTTGGCCACTCGCGCCGCGCAGGAAGATCGGCCCGATGCCCGGCAGACGATGCTCACGAATGGCATGGCGCTGCAATTTGTGCCCGCGCAAATGCAGCGATTGCGAAAGCCCGGCGCGCATTCCGCGTACGGCGGGTCACAGGCGCGTGGCATGCGGCTTGCTCATCCAGGAGTCCAGACTTCGTTTTCAATTACTGGAGAAACTACATGGCAAACCGATACCACGGATATTCAGAGCAGTCCGGCTCGCGCCGCTTTCAGGACTGGCGCGATGACCGTGACGAGGACGAGGGGCGCTGGGGCAGCGACCGTTCGCGCGATCGCGACTACGAGAGGTTCGGCGAAGTCGATGCCGGCCGCACGCACTTCGGCCGGCCGCGCGACAGCGATGAACAGAGTGGCTCGCTGGGCCGCTACTCGGGCTACGGCCGTCGCGAGTACGGCGGCGAGCGATCCGGCTGGAGCGGCCAGGACCAGTATGGCCAGAGCGGTTATGGGCGCGGCAACTACGACCAGGGTTATGCGCGCGAGCGCGGCCGTTACGGCGGGCGCGAATGGAACGAGCCCTACGGCGAAGGCAATGGCGGCTCGCAGCGCTACGGCGGATCGCAGGGTTATGGGGGTTCCCAGGGCTACGGCGGCTCGCAGGGCTATGGCACGCAGGACTACTACCGCGGTCCGCAGGGCTACGGCGGTTCGGGCATGCAGGGGTCTTCCAGCATGCAAGGCTATGGCTACGGCTATGGTTCCAGCGGCATGCGCCAGGATCAGCAGGGCCGGATGGGTCAGCACTACGGCAAGGGTCCGAAGGGCTATCAGCGCAGCGACGAGCGGATCAAGGAACTGATCTGCGAACGGCTGCACGACGATCCGGAAATCGACCCGAGCGAGGTGACGGTGACGGTGCAGGGCGGCAGGGTGACGCTCGAAGGCACGGTAGATAGCCGCTACACCAAGAACGCCATCGAGGAGATCGCCGACCAGTTCGGCTCGCAGGACGTGCAGAACAACCTGCGGGTGCAGAAGGGCATGCAAACCGGGTGGGGCCAGTCAGCGGGCCAGGCGGGTAGCCAGACCGAGTCGTCCCGGCAGTCACGCACGACGGGCGAGGACAACACCCGACAGAAACAACACTGAGCGGCACGCCGTTGCGGACACGCGTCCGCAGCGGCGGATCTCCGGGTGAGTATCGTCCGACCTGATTTCGATCCGCGACCTGCGCCGTTGTCCGGCAGCGAGCCGCGAGCGCTCCCTGAGATCGTCGGTGCATGAAAATCGCACAGGTTGCACCATTGGCCGAAAGCGTCCCTCCGAAGCTGTACGGCGGCACCGAGAGGATCGTCTCGTATCTCACCGAGGAACTGGTCCGCCAGGGTCACACGGTGACGCTGTTCGCGAGCGGCGATTCGTGCACTGCCGCGCAGCTGCATCCGATCGTCGATACGGCACTGCGTTTCGACCCGCAGATCAAGGATCCGCACGTCTTCACCTGTCTGCAGCTCGAGCAGGTGCGCGCCCGCGCCGAGGAATTCGACGTCATCCATTTCCACACCGACTACCTGCACTTCCCGTTGCTGCGCGAGCTCGAGCTGCAGAACACCCTGACGACATTGCACGGACGGCTCGACCTTCCGGGCTACCGGCAGCTGTTCGCGCTGCACCGCCACGTCCCGGTGGTCTCGATCTCGAACGACCAGCGCCGGCCGCTGCCGGATGCGCACTGGGTGGGGACGGTGCTGCACGGGCTGCCGCGCACGGTGTGTACCTTCCAGCCGGCGCCGAGCGAGGAGTACCTTGCCTTCCTGGGGCGCATCTCGCCCGAGAAGCGCGTCGACCGCGCCATCGAGATCGCACGCCGCGCCGGCATGAAGCTGCGCATCGCGGCCAAGGTCGACGTCACCGACCAGGCGTATTTCCGTACGCAGATCGAGCCGCTGCTGGCGCAGCCGCACGTGGAATTCGTAGGAGAAATCGGCGAACGCGAGAAGTGCGCTTTCCTCGGCGGCGCGCGGGCGCTACTGTTCCCCATCGACTGGCCGGAACCCTTCGGGCTGGTCATGATCGAATCGATGTCCTGTGGCACGCCGGTGATCGCCTGGCGTGCCGGTTCCGTGCCGGAGATCGTCAGCGAAGGCATCAATGGTTTCATCGTCGAATCCATTCCCGAGGCCGTGGCCGCGGTGCGGCGCGCGGCGCAACTCGAGCGTGGTCGAGTGCGCGCATCGTTCGACGAGCGCTTCACGGTGGAACGCATGACGCACGATTACCTGGAGATCTATCGCCGGCTGGCCACGCGCCGGCCGGACAAGGTAGCGGCCTGAGGGACGATGTCCGCGGACCCGAAACCGCAGGAACCGGAGGAGCCGCAGCAGCCGTTCTACATCGCGGCGCACGATTCGCTGGTCGACGAACCGCCGCGCACGCTCAAGCACGGCGACACCTTCGCGCTGTTCGATCACTACGGCGACTTCGCCAGCCGCCGCGGCAACTCGCTC
>DASTHJ010000470.1:0-3674 GCA_035718265.1 Steroidobacteraceae bacterium
CGCGCTGCTGCCCACCGTCGTGGATCTCGCCTCGCTGAACACGGTGCGCGTGCTGGAAATCTCGGCGGCGATCGCCGTGATCCTGCCGGCAGTGCTGTTCTCCTACGTGTTGCTCGCGGCGCGTGCGCGCCGCCTGTTCACGACGCCGAAATCCGTGCAGCGCCTGAATCGCAGCTCCGGCGTGGCGATGGCGGGCGCCGCGGTGGTGATCGCGACGCGCTGACGGCGGCGGCGGCGCGCCTGCCCGCAATGCTCAATCCGTCTCGAGGCCGTCGACGGTGCGCCAGCCGCGCGGCAACACCGCGCCGCGCTGCGCGCGTTGGCCACGATAGTCCTTGAGGTCCGACCACGTGAGCGTCATCTTGCGCTCGCCGGAGCGCACGATCAGCGACTTGTCCCTGGCCACCACGGTCATGCCCGTCAGGTAATCCTCGCGCGCGGCGAATTTCTTCGACGGGATGTCGAACAGCTTGTTGCCCTTGCCGCGCGGCAACTCCGGCACGTCCTTGACCGGGAACACCAGCAGCTTGCCGTCCTTGGAGGTGACCGCGACCAGCGCGTCATCGCCCGGCACGGGCGCCGGCGGCAGCACCAGCGCGCCCTCGGGCAGGTTCAGCAGCGTCTTGCCGGCCTTCTTCTGCGCCCAGGTCTCCTTGAGACGCACGGTGAAGCCATAGCCCGCGTCGCTCGCCACCAGCCACAGGTCCTCGGGCTCGCCGATCATGACGCCGCGCCACTTCGCACCGTCCGGCGGATCCAGACGCGAGGACAGCGGCTCGCCCAGGCCGCGCGCCGACGGCAGGGAGTGCGCGACCAGGCTGTAGGCGCGCCCCGTTGAATCCAGGAACACGGCCTGCTGCACGCTGCGACCTTTCGCGGAGTGCTGGTACTCGTCGCCGGACTTGTATTGCAGCGAACGCGGATCGATCTCGTGCCCCTTGGCCGAGCGCACGAAACCACCCTTGGACAGGACAATCGTCGCGGGCTCGTTGGCGACCAGCTGCGACTCGTCGAGCGCCTGCGCGGCCTCGCGCTCCACGATCTTCGTGCGGCGCTCGTCGCCGTACTTTTCCGCGTCCGCCTCGATCTCGCCGGCGATCAGCTTCTTGAGCTTCACCTTCGACCTGAGCGTCGACTCGATGTCTTCCTTCTCCTCGCGCAGCTTCTTCTGCTCGTCGCGGATCTTCATCTCCTCGAGCTTGGCGAGGTGGCGCAGCTTCGTTTCGAGAATCGCCTCGGCCTGGATGTCCGTGAGCTTGAAGCGCTTCATGAGCACGGGCTTGGGCTCGTCCTCGCGCCGGATGATGCGGATCACTTCGTCGAGATTCAGGTACGCGGCGAGCAGGCCGTCGAGGATGTGCAGGCGTTTGTCAACTTTATCGAGGCGGTACTGCAGGCGGCGCGTGACCGTCTGCGTGCGGAACGTGAGCCACTCGTTGAGCAGCTCGCGCAGGCCCAGCACCCTGGGCTTGCCCTCGAGCGTGATCACGTTGAGGTTCACGCGGTAATTGCGCTCGAGGTCGGTGGTCGCGAACAGGTGCGCCATGAGCTGGCCCACGTCGGCGCGCTTCTTCGGCTCGATGACGATGCGGATGCGCTCTTCGTGGTCGGACTCGTCGCGGATGTCCTCGACCAGCGGCAGCTTCTTCTCGCGCATCTGCGCGGCGATCTGCTCGATGACCTTGGCGCCCGACACCTGGTACGGCAGCTCGGAGATGACGATCAGGTCGTCCTCTTCCTTGTAGACCGCGCGCGCCTTGTAGGTGCCGTTGCCCGTGTTGTAGATGGCGAGCAGGTCCGAGCGCGGCGTGATGATTTCGCCCCCCGTGGGCAGATCCGGACCCTTCACGTATTTCATGAGGGTGCGCGTCTGCGCTTCCGGGTCGTCGAGCAGATGGATGCACGCCGCCGCCACTTCACGCAGATTGTGCGGCGGGATGTCGGTGGACATGCCGACCGCGATGCCCTGGGTGCCGTTCAGCAGCACGTTCGGCAGCCGCGCCGGCAGGAACGCGGGCTCCTCCAGCGTGCCGTCGAAGTTCGGCTGCCAGTCGACCGTACCGTCGGACAGCTCGGCGAGCAGCACCTCGGCATAGCGCGTCAGCTTCGACTCCGTGTAGCGCATCGCCGCGAACGACTTGGGGTCGTCGATCGAGCCCCAGTTGCCCTGGCCGTCGATGACCGGATAGCGGTACGAGAAGTCCTGCGCCATCAGCACCATGGCCTCGTAGCAGGCCGAGTCGCCGTGCGGGTGGAACTTGCCGATCACGTCGCCGACGGTGCGCGCGGATTTCTTGTGCTTGCTGACGGCCGAGAGGCCGAGCTCGCTCATGGCGTAGATGATGCGACGCTGCACGGGCTTCAGTCCGTCGCTGAGCGACGGCAGCGCGCGATCCAGGATCACGTACATCGAATAGTCGAGGTACGCCTTCTCCGTGAAGATGCGGAGCGGTTGCTTCTCCACACCTTCGAAATTCATTTCATCTTGCACTGTATGGGTGTCCCGCTGTTCAGGGAATCACTTCCGCAAGGTTGCCCTTCTCTTCCAGCCATTCCTTGCGGTCCGAGGCGCGCTTCTTGGCGAGCAGCATGTCCATCAACTGGTCGCTGTCGTCCTTGGCCGCGATCGTGAGCTGCACCAGGCGGCGCGTGCGCGGATCCATCGTGGTCTCGCGCAGCTGCGACGGGTTCATCTCGCCCAGGCCCTTGAAGCGGGTGACCACCGGCCTGGCCTTGGTTTCCTTGCTGGTCTCGATGCGCTTCAACAACTGGTCGCGCTCGGTCTCGTCGAGCGCGTAGTACACGTTCTTGCCGGCGTCGATGCGGTACAGCGGCGGCATGGCGACGTACACGTGCCCGTTCTGCACCAGCGGCCGGAAGTGCCGCAGGAACAGCGCGCACAGCAGCGTCGCGATGTGCTGTCCGTCGGAATCGGCATCCGCGAGGATGCAGATCTTGTGGTACCGCAGGTTGGACAGATCGTTCGTGCCGGGATCGATGCCGATGGCCACGGCGATGTCGTGCACTTCCTGCGACGCGGCGATCTCGCCCACCGACACTTCCCAGGTGTTCAGGATCTTGCCGCGCAACGGCATGATGGCCTGGAATTCGCGGTCGCGCGCCTGCTTGGCCGAGCCGCCGGCGGAGTCACCTTCGACCAGGAACAGCTCCGAGTGCTTCGGATCGTTGTTCGTGCAGTCGGCGAGCTTGCCAGGCAGCGCGGGACCTGCGGTGACGCGCTTGCGCTTGACCTGCGTCGCCGCCTTGGTGCGCTCCTGCGCGTTCTCGATGGCGAACTGCGCGATGCGCTCGCCGGCATCGGGATGCTGGTTGAGCCACAGCGACAACGAGTCGTGCACGAAGCTCTCGACCAGCGAGGCCGCGTCGCGCGTGGCGAGCCGCTCCTTCATCTGGCCGGCGAACTGCGGCTCCTGGATCTTGATGGAGAGCACGAAGCAGGCCTTGAGGAAGATGTCCTCGGGCGTGAGCTTGAGGCCGCGCGGCACCAGGTTGCGGAACTCGCAGAACTCGCGCACCGCGCCGGCGACGCCGGCGCGCAGGCCGTTCACGTGCGTGCCGCCCTCGGCCGTGGGGATCAGGTTGACGTAGCTCTCTCCGACCGCGCGATCCGCATTCGGCGTCCACACCAGCGCGTAGTCCACGGCGTTGACGCG
>DASTHJ010000471.1:0-3856 GCA_035718265.1 Steroidobacteraceae bacterium
TCCATGGGCCGCAGTTCCTCGGGCAGCCGGAATCCCGGCTCGAGGTAGCGATGGTTCACGCTGCGCAACTCGCAGGTCAGGGTTCCCCAGCTCCCGGCAAGCTCGCGCCTTGCGAATCCGGTCATGCTTGCGATCATGGGGCGCTCTGAAGTTCTTCTGCCTGACGCACGGTGCGGTAAAGTGCGCGGCAGTCTATCAGAGCCCCCACCCCGCCTTGCGCATCGAATACGCCGAAGTCAGCCTGCTGGGCAATCGCACGGACAACCAGGATCGCGTTTCCGTCGCGGTGTCCGAGCACTCGGCACTGCTGGTCGTCATCGACGGCATGGGCGGGCATTCCGACGGAGCCAAGGCGGCGGAGACCGCTCTCAAGGTGCTGCTCGAGGCGTTCTGGCACACGCCGCAGCCCATCCTCGATCCGCTCGGATTCCTGCACCTGTCGCTCGGCCGCGCCCACGAGGAGGTGGCGAAGCTCGGTGCGAACCTGCCGCTCGAGCTGCGACCGCGCGCCACCTGCGCGATCTGCCTGGTGCAGAACGGCAGCGCGTACTGGGCGCACATCGGTGACAGCCGCGTCTATCTTCTGCGCCGGGGCAAGGTGTTCAAGCGCACGCGCGACCACAGCCACGTGGAGTTCCTGCTGCGCGAAGGCGTGATCACGGCCGACCAGGCGCTCACGCATCCCATGCGCAACTTCGTCGAATGCTGCCTGGGTGGTGAGCCGTTCCTGCCCGAGATGACCCTGGGTCTGCGCGAGCCGCTCGAGGCCAACGACCTCCTGCTCGCCTGCTCCGACGGGTTGTGGGGCGGACTCGACGACGCCGACATCGGCGCGGCCTTTCCGCCTGGCAGGGCGCCGCTGCGCGACGAGCTCGTGCAGCTCGCCGAGCGGGCGGTGAGCGTGGTGGGCGCCGGCGCGGACAACACCTCGGCCGCCGCCGTACGCTGGATGGGAAATTCCTGATGGCCGGCCGACCGAGCGGTCGCGCGCCGGACGAGCTGCGCGCGGTGAAGTTCACGCGGCATTTCACGCGCCATGCCGAAGGCGCGGTGCTGGTGGAATTCGGCAACACGCGCGTGTTGTGCACGGCCAGCGTCGAGGAGGGCGTGCCCGGATTCCTGCGCGGCAAGAACCAGGGCTGGGTCACCGCCGAGTACGGCATGCTGCCGCGCGCCACGCACACGCGCACGCCGCGCGAGGCCGCGAAGGGCAAGCAGACCGGGCGCACGCAGGAAATCCAGCGGCTCATCGGCCGCTCGCTGCGCGCGGTCATCGACCTCGCGGCGCTCGGCGAGCGCACGGTCACGCTGGACTGCGACGTGCTGCAGGCGGACGGTGGCACGCGCACGGCGGCGATTACCGGGAGCTACGTGGCGCTGGCGGACGCTTGCGATGCGCTGCTCGCCCGACGCCTGATCAGCGCGTCGCCCCTGCACGGCCAGGTCGCAGCGGTCTCCGTGGGCATCTGCAGCGGCGTGCCGGTGCTCGATCTCGACTACGCCGAAGATTCCTGCGCCGAAACCGACATGAACGTCGTGATGAACAACGGCGGTGGGTTCATCGAGGTGCAGGGTACCGCCGAAGGCCACGCCTTCCGGCGCCATGAGCTCGACGCGCTGCTGAATCTCGCCGCGGCCGGCATCGGGCGACTCTTCCAGCTCCAGCAAGAGGTGCGCTCGGCCGCCTGATGCGGTCGTCGCAAGACGACGTGAGGCGTCGAGTGATCCTCGCCAGCGGCAACGCAGGCAAGCTGCGTGAATTCTCGGCGCTCCTGGCCGGCATGGATTTCGAGCTGGTGCGGCAGTCCGATCTCGGCATCGAGCCGCCCGCGGAAACCGGCACCACCTTCCTCGAGAACGCGTTGATCAAGGCGCGCAATGCCTCGCGGCTCGCCGGGCTGCCGGCGATCGCGGACGACTCGGGCATCGAAGTCGACGCGCTGGGCGGCGCGCCCGGCGTGCATTCGGCGCGCTTTGCCGGCGAGGATGCGAGTGACGAGGCGAATCTCGACAAGCTGCTCGACGCGCTGCGCGGCGTGCCCGACTCGCGCCGCGGGGCGCGCTATCGCTGTGTCATCGTGTACGTCGATCGTCATGACGATCCGCGGCCCCTGATTGGTCATGGAACATGGGAGGGCCGCATCATCGAGGATCGCCGCGGTTCGGGTGGATTCGGCTATGACCCGTCGTTCATTGCGCATGGAGATACGCGCACCGTGGCTGAAATGCCCGCCGCCGAGAAAAACTCGCTGAGTCACCGCGGCCAGGCCATGCGCGCCTTCCTCGCCCAGTTGTCGCGCGGAGCAGGCGCGTGAACCCGCCGCCGCTCGCGCTGTACGCCCACTTTCCGTGGTGCGTGCAGAAGTGCCCGTACTGCGACTTCAATTCGCACACGCTGAAGGATCAGCTTCCGGAAGAGCGCTACGTCGACGCGCTGTTGCGCGACCTCGACGTACAAGCAGCCGATATCGACGGCCGGCCGCTCTCCAGCATGTTCTTCGGTGGCGGCACGCCGAGCCTGTTCTCGCCGCGCGCGCTGGCGCGATTGATCGAGCATGCGCGGTCGCGCCTGGGCTTCGAGGGAGACATCGAGATCACGCTCGAAGCGAACCCGGGCACCATCGAGCGCGGGAAATTCAATGAATACCGGGCCGCGGGCATTTCGCGGGTCTCGCTCGGCGCGCAGAGTTTCGACGCACGGCAGCTGCACCGCCTGGGACGTATCCACTCCGCCGACGAAACACGACACGCGGCGGAAGAGTTGCACGCCGCCGGACTGACGAATTTCAACCTGGACCTGATGTACGCCCTGCCGGATCAGACGCCGGAACAGGCGGAGACGGACCTGCGGGAGGCGCTGGCCCTTCAGCCCGCCCACGTGTCGCAATATCACCTGACCATCGAGCCCGGCACCGTGTTCGCCGCGGCGCCGCCGCCGCAGCCTGCCGACGAGATCGTCGACCAGATGCTCGAGCGATCCCTGGCGACGCTGGCCGCCGCAGGTTTCGAGCAATATGAAGTGTCGGGATATGCGCGTCGCGGGGCACGCTGCGCGCACAACCTGAATTACTGGACCTTCGGGGACTACCTCGGGATCGGTGCAGGCGCGCACGGCAAGCTGTCCGGTGTTCCGCTCGGCACCATCGTTCGCACGCAGCAGGTCCGCGAGCCGCGGCGCTATCTCGCGGCGGATCCGGCGACGCGGGTGCAGCGAACCATCGACACGCGGGATCTGCCCTTCGAGTTCGCGATGAACGGCTTCCGCCTGGTCGAGGGCTTCAGCGACGCCTTGTTCGAATCACGTACGGGTTTGCCAATCGAAATTCTCGAGCGTGCGCTCGACCCGATTCGGGGCCGCGGGCTGGTCGAACGTGATGCCGCGACCTGGCGCGCAACCCCTCGAGGGTTCCGATTTCTCAACGACATACTCGTCGCGCTGCTACCCGAGGCCAGTACATCGACCGTGGGGTAAGGGCACCTCAGCACGGGTTGGGCGTTGTTATGCACAGATGCCCCTGGACGGGTGCGTAAACAACGGGATTACGCCAAGTTTCGACCCTATTGCACTACAAAGCCATCGTATCTACATGATTCTACAGCATTTAAAGCAATGGCTATTATTTGACCAAGCTAACAGATTTGCGCAGTTCGCCGTCCTTTTCGGCCGCGCAAGGCGCTCAACTCACAGAGTTATCCACACTTTCTGTGGATAAGGAGCGCTGGTTTTTTGCGCTTGAGAACCCACATTTGGCCCGCTAGACTGCGCGCCCTTTTTCTAAACCCCGGCCGGCAAAATCCGCCCGGTAAGAGAGAAACTCCATGAAAGCCGACACGCATCCCGAGTACAAGGAAATCA
>DASTHJ010000472.1:0-3919 GCA_035718265.1 Steroidobacteraceae bacterium
TGCCTTCCGCCGGGAACGGCGGCTCGTCGTATTCCGGCATCGATTCGTACAGCGAACGAAACTCGGCCTGCTGTTCCGGCGTGAGCTGCTCCCAGGTCTTGTCCAGCGGGATCTTGGATCTCCAGCGCAGCTCCTTCTTGATCAACGTGCCCGTGCTCGAGCTCGCCTCGTGCATCTTGCGGGTCGGCACGTCGTACACGCCGCTCTGGGACGCCACCTGCGCCTGCGCACTGGCCACGGCGCAAGCGGCAATGAGTAGACAAAGCTTGTAGGTATTCATGCCGAAACTTCAGCACGCGGGGGATGCGCGGTCAATGCGGGAAATATGCCCGTGGCGTTAACATTCGCATCCCGCCAAACCAGGAGATCCCCTATGCCCCGGTTCCCGATGATTCGCATGGTCTGGTTGCTCGCCGCCGCGGGCGTGGTGTTGGCCGCATGTTCCCGGAAGGAAGAGGCGCCGCCGGCTGCCGCCAGCGAGGCGCCGGCAGCCGCCGCCGAAACCCAGGCGCCGGCGCCATCGGCCAACGTCAAGGACTTCATGATCGGGGAGCTTTCGGCGCTGGCCTTGCGCGATGGCACGCTCGAATTTCCGAATGACAACCAGATCTTTGGTATCGGCCGCAAGGCGGAGGACGTCTCCGCGCTGCTGACCCCGGCGGGACTGCCCACCGACAAGATCCAGCTCGACCTCGATCCGCTGCTCGTGAGGACCACGGACCGGGTGTTGCTGTTCGACACGGGCGCCGGCTCCAATTTCGGGCCGGGCGCCGGCAAGCTGCCGAACTCGCTCGCCGAGGCCGGCGTCGATGCGCAGGCCGTCACCGACATCTTCATCTCGCACGTGCACGGCGATCACGTCGGCGGCATCGCCAATGCGCAGGGCGCACCGACGTTTCCGAACGCGAAGATCCACATCTCGAGGCCGGAGTGGAAATTCCTGACAGGTCTCGGTGCGGAGAAGGCCAAGGGCATCGGCGTGCAGAACTACGACGCGCTGATCGCCGCGATGAAGCCCATGATCGAGGACTTCGCGCCGAACGCGGAGCTGATCCCCGGCGTCGTCACGGCCGTGGAGATCAAGGGACACACACCGGGGCATTCGGGATACCGCATCCAGTCGGGTACGGATTCGCTGCTCTACATCGGCGATGCAATGCATCACTACATCCTGTCCGTGCAGAAGCCGGACTGGCCGATGAGCTTCGATTCCGACCAGGCGGCGGGCGCGAAGAGCCGCACGTCGCTGCTCGCCGAGCTCGCGCAGAGCGGACAGCGCGTCTATGCGGTGCACTTCCCGTTCCCGGGACTCGGCAAGTTCGAGAAGCAGGGCGAGGGCTACGTCTGGGTCGCCGAGTGACCTAGAGGCTTCCCAGCCGCGCCTTCCGTTTCCAGGCAAACAAACCGAGGAAGTCGCCGAACACGCGCTCGCTGAGCGCGCCGGCGTGCGGTGCATGGCCGTGCGTGTCGCGCAGGATGTGTTCGAGCCGGTGCTGCGGCCCGGACGCTTCGGCCTCGGCGCGATATTCGGGCACATGCAACCAGCGCCGGATCAGGTCCTCGTCGGCTTCGAGATGGAACTGCAGCCCGTAGGCGCGATCGCCGAAGCGGAACGCCTGGTTGGGGCAGGTCGGCGTGCTGGCCAGGTGCACCGCGCCCGGCGGCACGTCGAACGTGTATGCATGCCACTGGAACACGTGCTGGCTGCCATCGAAATGCCGGCACAGCGGATCCGACTGCGCCGCGGCCGTCGGGTGCAGCCGGTACCAGCCGATCTCGCGCACCGAGTGTGACCGCACGCGCGCGCCGAGCGCCGCCGCGAGTAGTTGGGCACCGAGACAGATGCCGAGCACCGGGATGTCGCGCTCGAGCGCCTCCTGGATCGCGGCGATCTCGGTCGACAGGTGCGGGAAGCGGTCCGCCTGGTCCACGTTCATGGGCCCACCCAGCACGACCAGGCCGTTGTAGCGGCTCACGTCGGGCGTGGCCTCGGGCTGGCGCGAGAAGTTCACGTAGCGGATGCGGAAGCCGTGCCGGCGCAGCATGGGATCGAGCAGCCCGAGCGGTTCGCGGGCCGAGTGCTGGAAGACGAGGAGCTTGCGCATGCGGCGCGAAAGTTAGCAGAGTGTGCGCCCACCAAGGGAGGCGTGTGATGGGTGCATTCGACGGAAAAGTGGCGCTGGTCACGGGCGGCAGCTCCGGCCTGGGGGCGGCCACGGCGCGGCAGTTCGCCGCGCAAGGCGCGCGCGTGGTGATCGCCGCGCGGCGCGTGGAGCAGGGCGGCGAAGTCGTGCGCAGCATCACGGCCGCGGGTGGCACGGCGCAGTTCGTGCAGGCGGACGTCAGCCGGGCCGCGGACGTGGAGCGCATGGTGCACTTCGCGGTGCAGACGTTCGGCCGGCTCGACTGCGCGGTCAACAATGCCGGCATCTCCGGCCCGCGGTTCACGCCGCTCGCCGAGGTGACCGAGGCGCAGTGGGACGAGGTCATGGACGTCAACCTCAAGGGCGTGTGGCTGTGCATGAAGCACGAGATCCCCGCGATGCTCCAGGGCGGGGGCGGGGCCATCGTCAACGTCGCCTCGATCTACGGACTGAAGCCGGCCGACATGGGCCACGGCTCCTACGCGACCAGCAAGCACGGCGTGGTCGGGCTAACTACCTCGGCGGCGGCGGACTACGGCCAGCAGTCGATCCGCGTCAACGCGGTGGCGCCCGGCTTCACGCACTCGGAAATGGTCGACGTGCACCGGCCCGGCGCCGCCGAGAACTACCGCAAGCTGGTCGCGCGGCACTCCGGCATGCAGCGCCTCGGCGACGCGCACGAGGTGGCCGCGGCGATCACCTGGCTGTGCTCCGGCGCCGCCAGCTACGTGAACGGCGCGGTGCTGACCGTGGACGGCGGCGGGGCGACGCGGCTCTATTGAATCAAGGGGATAGCGCGGCCGCGACCCGCCAAAGATATTCACTCACACGTGAATGAGTATTGACAGCGTGGCGCGCCGGTGGCTCACTGCGGCCCGGGGCATCGGCAATCGCCGGTGCAGAGGGGGTTGAACGCATGAAGAAGATACTTCTCGCGTCGGTACTCGCTGCCGCGCAGTTCGCCGCGTCCTCGCCGGCCGTGGCGCAGACGACTCCACAGGACACCAATTCACAGATCTTCGACGAAATCGTGGTGACGGCCGAACGCCGCCGCACCGACCTGCAGAAGACGCCGATCGCCGCCACGGTGCTGACCGGCGAGAAGATCGCCAACGCCGGCGTGACCAATGTCGACCAGCTGCAGTTCGTCTCGCCCGCGGCGGTGGTCAACAACTTCGGCCAGGGCATCGACTTCAACATCCGCGGCATCGGCAAGGCCGAGCACAACTCGCAGACCACCACCGGCGTGATCACCTACCGCGACGGCGTCGCGACTTTCCCTGGCTACTACACGGCCGAGCCGTACTACGACATCGCGCGCGTGGAGATCCTGCGCGGCCCGCAGGGGACCTTCGTGGGCGAGAACGCCACCGGCGGCGCGGTGTTCGTCAGCTCCAACGATCCGGTCATCAACGGCGGCCACACCGGCTACGTAATGGCCGACATCGGCAACTACGACACTTACGGCGCGCAGGGCGCCATCAATCTGCCGATGGGCGACCAGTTCGCGGCGCGCGTGGCGTTCAATGCGCTGAAGCGCGACAGCTTCTACGACATCGAGGGACCGTACACCGGCGACGACGGCGTGCGCACCGGCAGCCTGCGCCTCAGCACGCTGTGGGAACCGAGCGACTCGCTGTCGATCAGCCTCAAGGCGGACTACAACTACCTGGACCTCTCGGGTTATCCGTCCGATCCGATCCTCGCGACCAACGATCCGTTCGAGATCACGGGCAACGCGGATTTCCACGCGCTCGACCGCTTCGGACGCGGCG
>DASTHJ010000473.1:0-25682 GCA_035718265.1 Steroidobacteraceae bacterium
GGTTCTTGGCGCGCGCCAGCTCGGCGTCGGTGACACCCTCGGCCACGACCTGCGCCAGCGCGTCGTCGAGCACGCGCTCGGCTTCGGCGAGATCCCCGCCTTCCGGCAGCGTGAGCTGTAGCCAGGTGAGACCGGGATCGAAGCCCTCCTGGAAGACGCCGCCCACGTCGATCGCGAGCTTCTTCTCCTCGACCAGCAGGCGGTGCAGCCGCGAGGAGTCGCCCTCGGTGAGCACCGACATCAGCAGGTTGATGGCCGGACCCCGCGGATCGTTCGCGGCGGGCGACTTGTAGGCCACGTACAGCAGCGGCGTCGATGCATTGCGCTCGACCAGCACGCGCTTCTCGCCGAGCTGTTCGGGCTCGACGGTGCGCACCGGCGGCGGCGGTTCCTGCCGCGGGATGGGTTCGAGGTATTTCTTCGCGAGCGCGAAGCCTTGCTCGGCGCTCAGGTCGCCCACCAGGACCAGCGTGCAGTTGTTGGGCGCGTAGTGGGTCTTGAAGAACTTCTGCAGGTCTTCGATTTTCCAGCCCTGGATGTCGGAGGGCCAGCCGATGGTCGGGATCTGGTAGGGATGCGCGACGAACGCCGTGGCCTGCACCTGCTCGACCAGGAAGCCGGGATTGTTGTCCTCCACCGAGAGCCGCCGTTCCGAATACACGACGCCGCGCTCACTCTCGACCACCTGCGGATCGAAGGACAGGTTCGCGAGCCGGTCGGCTTCGAGATCGAACACCAGGTCGAGCGCACTGCTCGGGATCCAGTCCTGGTACACCGTGACGTTCTCGGTGGTGAAGGCGTTGTTCGAGCCGCCCTGCGCCTCCATGAGCCGGTCGAACTCTCCGGGCTGCCGCCGGCTCGTGCCGTTGAACATCATGTGCTCGAAGAAATGCGCCAGGCCGGTGATGCCCGGCACCTCGTTGCGGCTGCCGACGCGCACCCAGTTGTAGAGCGCAACGTTCGGAATGTCGCGATCGGTCCAGACGATGACCTTCATGCCATTGGAGAGCGTGGTGGTGCGCACCTGGTCGGCGCCGGGTACGCGGGTGGCGGGTGCATCCGCCGGCTTGTTTGCCGCCAGCGCGCTGGCGATCGACAGGGAACACAGGCCGGCACAGAACAGGCGCGCAATCGAAGTCATGGACTCGACACCTCGAAGCAGAGTGCGCAACTGTACTGGTTACGGAAAAGAAAAGCGCCGCGTACGGGGGAAGACGTGCGCGGCGCCAAGAAGCGAACACCGGGGAAGAGTTGTTCGCAGTCCTTTTGAGGCGGTTACCTCGAAACCTTCCGGGCGGAGATCGCCGCGAGCTGCGCGCGGGCCAGCCGGGCATCGATGGGCGCGAAACTCACGCTGCCGCCACGACGACGCCGCACCAGCATTCCCGCCATGGCCGGCCGCGTGCTCGCGACACCCTGGGCCTGGGGAAGGATCAGCGTCACTGTCGATCTCGCCATCACGGGCAGTTACAGAGCAACGGCCGTGCCAAAGAGGCGGGGGCAGGAAAATCAGTAACTTGCCGTGATTGGCAGCCGCCGCCGGGCCGGCGGGGTGACGCACAGTGTCAGGATGTGACGTGCAGGCCGATCAGAATTTGCCGAGCTTCTGTCAATGCGCGGGCGGCAGCACCGGCACGCAGGGCTTGTTCGCCACCTTGAGGCCCCCGCAGATCGCGCGCGCCTGGGCCTCGTCGCGCACTTCGGCCTGCAGCCGGTAGATGGTCTTGCCCGCGGACTCGCCGACCACCACGCGGGGCTGCAGTCCATCGAGTGTGCCGGTGGCTTCGGCCTGGAGCTTCTGCCACTCGGCGTTGGCGCGCTCCGCGGACGAAAACGCGCCGAGCTGGACACCGTACCCGGACCCGGTCGAGGCCGCGACCGGCTCCGGCGGCGGAAGCGACGCGCCTTCGCCGGCCGCACCGGACGGCGCAGCTGGTGGCGCGACGGCGCCGCCGGCCGGGCTCGCGGCGAAATTCTCCAGGCGCACGCGCGCTTCCTTGGCCCACTTGCCGCCCGGGTACTGGGCCAGGAATTGCCGGTACGCATCGGGCGAATCCAGTCCGGCCGCGGTGCGCCAGTCGCGTTCTTCGGCGAGCTGCACCAACCGCTCGCGCGCGCTCGCCACGCGCGCGCTGTCCGGGTGTGCGGCGATGAACTGCTCATAGGACTCGGCGGTGTCGGCGGCCTGCGCCGAGCGCCAGTCGCTCTTTTCGCGGCTGCAGGCCGCCAGGGCGAGCAACGGGACTGCGAACAGCATCACGAGCGTGCGAGTACTCATGGGTTTATTGTAAACGCCGCCCGCGATCCACGGAGTCATCATGGCCGACGAACCGAAACGCAGACTTTCCGACCGGCTGGGAATGTCGCCCACCGTCATTTCCGAGAGCAGCTCGATCGTCGGCGACGTCGTGACGCAGGGCCCGCTGATGGTCTCGGGTCACGTACGGGGCAACGGCCGCATCGGTGGCACGCTCTCCATGAGCAAGTCGGCGCAGTGGGAAGGCGACATCAGCGCGCGCTCCGCGGTGCTCGCGGGCAAGGTGTCCGGCAAGATCGTCATCGAGGACAAGCTCGAGATCAGCGCCAGCGCGGTGATCGAGGGCGAGATCGTCGCCAAGGTACTGGCCATCGCCAACGGCGCGCGCATCGAAGGCGCGGTCACCGTGACCAGCGGCAAGGCCATCGTGAAGTTCGACGAGAAGCGCGCGACCGAGGCCGCCGACGCCGCCTGAGCGTCAGGTGCAGCCGGACAGGCTGTCAATCCAATCGCTGATCAATTGCACGCCGTCCGTGTCGATGGAATGCCGCGCGAGCGGCGGCATGGCGTCCGTGCCCGTGCGGTTCATGCGCGCGACGACCACCGAGCGCGCTGCCGAGCCGGGCGCGATCAGCCGCGCGTCCGGGATTCCCAGGTCGCCCAGCGTCGGCGTGATGTTGCAGGCCTGCGTGGCGGAGAGCGCCGTGGCATAGCGCAGGTCCATGTCGGATTGCGCGGCACCGCCCGGCCGATGGCAGTAGCCACAGTTGCTGTGTAGATAGGCGCGCGCACGTTCGCCGAGCGGCGCGTCGCCGGCCGGGTCCGGGACCACGGGCAGCTGGTCGGGCGGATCGGCCAGCGCGGGCGTCAGCGTGTCGATGCCATCGAGCGTCGCGAGCTGGTTGGCGGTGCGGCCGGTGGCCGGATACTCGAGCTCGCCGTTCAGCTGCCCGATCTCCAGGCCCAGCGTGCGGCCGGCCGCGGCGTTGTGGCACTGCAGGCATTGCGCTTCGCTCGGGAAATCCCAGGTCTGGCCGCCCACCTGCACGGCCTTGCCGCCGATCACGCGCGTTGCGTCGGTGTGCTGCGCGTTCCACTCGTAGGTGTAGCCTGCCCAGTTGCCGTCGTCGTGGCGCATGAAGAGGCGCGTTTCGACCAGCTGGCCGCCGAGACTGAAGTTCTTCATGAGCACGCTGCCGCTGGGGAAGTCGAAGTCGCCGCTCGTGTCGTCGACCACGATGCGCTGGCCATTGGGCAGCGCCAGCCAGCGGTCCTTGAGTGCACCATCCGAGTAGAAAGGCGCATTCGGCGCATATGGGATCAGGCCGGCGGCCGGCTGCGAGGGATTCGCGGGATTCACGCAGCCCGTGTCCGACAGGTTCGTCGCGATCGAGCCGCCACCACCGGCGGCCGGCACGATCTTGTGCAGCGTGCCGCCCAGGTGAACGATGTACAGCTCGCCGTCGGTGTCCTGCGCGAACGAGGCAATCGACAGGCCGGTCGCATCCGCCACCGAGTTGGCGTCGAGCGTCAGCGTCGGCTTGGTGTCGCGCGCGATGTGCCAGAGATTGCCGCTGCCGAAATCACCGAACACGTAGCGTCCCTGCAGGTTCGGAATGGCGCTGCCACGGTAGACGAAGCCGCCCGTCGTGGAGTAACCCAGCGAGCGGCCGTATTGCGCGAGCGGCGGGATGGGATCCGGATTGCTGCCGCAGGTGCTGTTGAAGGGATCGTCGCCCTCGAAGCAGCGCCAGCCGTAGTTGCCGCCGCGCGTGACCTTGTCGACTTCCTCGAGCGTGCTCTGGCCCACGTCGTTGAGCCACAGCTCGCCGGTGGCGCGATCGAAGCTCCAGCGCCAGGGATTGCGAAAGCCGTAGGCGTAGATCTCGGGGCAGTTCGCCGTGCCGGTGCCGTTGGTGTTGCATCGCGCATTGCCGGCAAACGGATTGTCGTCAGGAATTTCATAGGGCTCCGACTGCGTCGAGCTCGCAATGTCGATGCGCAGCATCTTGCCCAGCAGCGTGGTCAGGCGCTGGCCATTGCCGATCGAGCCGTGCATGTCGCCGCCGCCGCCGCCATCACCGATTCCGATGTAGAGGAAGCCATCGGGCCCGAAGGCGATGTTGCCGCCGTTGTGGTTCGATTCGGGATCGTCGACGTTGAAGAGCACCAGCTCCGTGCCGGGCGAGAGCGTGCCGCCACCGTCGGTGGTGCGGAATTCGGCGACCCGGTCCACGAGCCCGAGCGTCGAGTCCGTGCCCGTGTAGAACAGGTAGACGCGCGGATCCGTCGGGTAGTCGGGATGGAACGCCATGCCGAGCAGGCCGCGCTCGTCATTGGAGCTGTCCGGATTGGAGTTGAGTTTCCCGGAGATGTCGATGAAGGTGCGCGCGCTCGACACGTCGGCCGTGTTGTCGAACACGCGCACCTGGCCGGTCTTCTGCACGACGTACCAGTGCGCGGCATCGTCCGGCGCCTGCAGCATGGCAATGGGCTGCGTGAACGCAGGTAGCTTGGAAAAGACGCGCTGCACGTCGAGGGATACGCCCGTGCCCGGGGCGGCGCCGGCGAGGCAGCTGGTATTCGAGGGGCGCGCATCCAGGCCGGAAGTCGGCGGCGGCGAAGGCGTGGGCGTGGGCGGCGGGGCGGGTACCGGGGCCGGATTCGGTGTCGGTGCAGGCGCGGGCGCCGGCGGAGAGGGGTTGGGCGAAGAGCCATCGCCGCCGCCGCAACCGGCAAGGTACGCGAGCAGCGCCTGGCAGAGCACGCCGGTGGCGATTCGAGATGTGCTGGCTCGCATGGTTGACCTCCCGACAGCCGCGAACCGGGCCCGCGGATTGTTAGCAGCTCAGCACAGCGGTGGACCTGTGCCTAGCTGTCCGGGTTCCGCGACAGCAATTTCCGCGCCTGCGCGTCGATCCAGGTCGTCTCGCCCAGCGACTCGATGAATCCGCAGTGACCGCCATGCGCCGTCGTCCGGATGTCCAGGTGTGGCGAGCGCGCCAGGCGCGACAGGTCCACGGCGTCGATGATGGGATCGTCGAGCGCGGTGAGCACAGTGGCTGGCGCCGAGAGCGTCGTCAGACGTCCGCCCGTGATGGCGTAGCCGGCGAGGTAGTCGTCCATCGACGGATACTCGGTGTGGCTGCGCACCAGCTGGCGCGTCATCTCGCGCAGGCTGCCGACCTTCAGCAGGTCCTCGAAATCGTACAGCTCGGGCCAGGCCATCTGTTTGCGTGCCAGCGAACGGCACCACTTGCGCACGAAGTAACCGTGGTAGACGCCCAGGCCGCGCTCGAGCGTCAGCAGCGTCGCGGCCGGGTCCAGCACCGGCGAGATCGCGAGCACGCGCTCGATGGGCAGATGCCGGCCGTCGGGATGCGCGGCCACGCGCAGCATGAAATTGCCGCCCAGCGAGAATCCGGCCAGCAGCATCGGCAGCCCCGGAAAGCGCGTCGCGAGCGCGCGCATCGCGCCCACGACCTCGGGCAGCCGGCAGGAATGGAACAGCTCGCGATTCAGGTGGTGCGTCGCGCCGTGATCGCGCAGGTTGAGGCGCACCACCTCGAAGCCTTCGGCGAACAGCGTCTGCGCCAGCGACAGCAGGTAGGTGGAATCGGCGCTGCCCTCCCAGCCGTGCAGCAGCACGCCGAGACGCTTGCCGGGCTCGCGCCCGCGGCGCGCGGGGCTGGCATGGAAGGCCTGCAGCGTGACGCCGTCGCCGCAGTCGAGCAGCAGCTCCTCGCTGGCCGCGCGCATCGGGATGGCGCGCCGTTCGACGCGCGCACGGCGCAAAGGCCAGTTCGGCAGGATGGTCTGGAAATGCCGGCCGCGCAGCCAGCGCGCGGGACGAAAGGTAGAGTCGAGCGGGAAGCCGGTCACCACGCCGGTTCTGGCGATGCCTCGGGAACGGAGCCCTGCGCGGTCCCGGGCAGCGGCGCCGCCGTCGCGGGCGGGGCGGCGGGTATATCGGTGGATGCGCCCGGCGAGGGCAGCGGCGATGGCTCGACGACCGCCGTGGTCGACGCGGGCACCAGGGCCACGTCCGTGCTGCTCGCGGCGGCGGCATCGGGCGCATCGTCGGCCGGGAGGATGGCGGCCGGATCGGCGCTGCCGTCGGCGGCCGGCCCGACCACCCCGGGCAGTGCCCCGGCGGCCGGCACCGGGCTAACTATCGGGCGCGCCCGCAGCGTCTCGACTTCGGCGTAGGCCGCGCCGAGATCGGTGCGCAGCGCGGCGATTTCGGCGCCCTGCCGCCACCACTGCCAGCCGAAGAACGACCCGCCGGCGAGCGCCAGCACGGCCACGGTCCAGCCGAGAATCGCCGGCCAGGCGCGCCGTTCGGAGACCAGCGGCGTCGCGGCGGCTTCGGGCGCGCGCGGCGGCGGCGACAGCGCCGCGACCACGTCACCGTGCAGGCGCTCGGCGTGCGCATCCAGCTTGTGCTCCACGAAGCCGCGCAAGGCACCCAGCTCCTTCTGCAGCGAGGCATCGAGCGCCGCGCGGATCTCCAGGGACATCCGCGGCAGCAGCTCGCCCACTTCCGCGGCGCCGGGCGGCAGCGCAGCGCCGCTGTCGGCCGGGGCCGGTGGCGCGACGACGATCTGCGACTCGTTCGCCGGCGTGAGATCCGCGCGCTCCCCGAGCCCCTGGGCCATGCGCATGAAGGTGGTGTCGTCACCGCCGCGACGGTCGGCGACCAGGCGCAGCTGGAACAGCATCTTGGTGACGTCGGACTGCTTGATCTGCTTGGGCAGCACGCCGGCCGCGCCGAGCGCGCGCGCCTGGCCCAGGTAGAGGTCACCCTCCTGCGAGGTATACATGAGGATGGGGATGGTCGAGGTGCGCGGATCGTTCTTGATGAACTGCACCGCCTGGAAGCCGTCCATGCCCGGCATCATGTGATCCATGAAGATCACGTCGGGCTTGTGGCGGGTGAGATAGTCGATGGCGGCTTCGGCGGATTCCGCCGCGTCCACCGCGATTTCATGACGTTCGAGGATCCTGGACAGAAATGCGCGCGCAGACTTCGAGTCGTCCACGACCAGCGCTCGCTTGGTAGACATCGTCACTCTGCTCCATCACTCCGGGTTTATGGAAAGTGTAGCGTCATCGCCACCGCCGCGGGGCTGGTTCGGCGCGTGCAGCGGGAAAAATTTTCCGTGACGCGGCGCCAGGCCGGGATTCGCAGGATTTTTCGGCACTCGCGTGGTGCGGTTTCGATGTGATCCAGCGCACGGAAGAAAAAGAATGCTGCGATCGCAAGCAATCGCCCGCCGATGAAGCGGCAGATACTGCCGACGTCGATGATTCCTGCAACGCACGTTGAAAAGTGCACGCAGGTCGAGTGGTCCGCGACGAACAACAACAGGACAGACTCGAAAGGGTATTGGTGCGAGCCACCCTTGGGAGGGCGCGGTCGGATTGGGACCGCACCCGCGTCAGGAACTTCGTTCCACTCCGGACGGGGTCCGAATCGGACCCCGTTTTTTATTCCGGTGCCGGCGCTCCGCGTGGCTACAATCCGCCGCGATGGCACCCGCCACTCACCTTCCATCGGTCGCGCGCGGCGCGCTGCTGCTCGCGCTGCTGCTCGCGCCCGCGGTGCACGCGATGGACGCCGTCGTTCTCGAGGTGCGCGAACTCACCGTCGGTGGCATCACCGTACGCGATGCCGGCGCACGACTGGACCTGCTGGCCGACGACCAGACGCGAGTGACCCTGCGGGCGCGCGAGGCGGCACTGCCCGACCCGGTCGGCAAACTCACGGCGCTGCAGCTGGTGTGCGCCACGCCCGTGATCGCCGATCCGCGTTTCGGGTGTGAGCATGGAAAGCTCACGGCTCGCGGCGGGCCCACCGGATCACTCGACATGGAGGTGCGGGCGCAAACGCACACCGACACGGGGGTCACCACGTTCGGCGGCCAGGGACTGCGGCTCGCGGATACGCAGGCCTCGTTCGACGGCCGACTCGATGGCCAGGGCTGGCAGGTCAAGGGCCGCACCGGCGAGGCCTCGATCGCCGCGCTGCGCAAACTGGCCGCGCCCTGGTACGCGCTGCCCGAGGACATCAGCGGCGACGGCAAGGTGGTCATCGACGCGCTGCTGGCCGACGAAGGTCGCGGACTGCAGGCAGACGTCACGGCCCGACTCGCGGCCGTCGATCTCACCAACGAGGCCAGCACGATCGTGACCGACAAGATGGTCGCGGTGGCGCGATTGAAATCCGAACCGCGCGGAGCGGACACAAGCCTCGCCATGAGCTTCGAGGGCACCGCGGGCCAGGTGCTCGTGAATCCGGTCCTGCTGGATTTCGGCGTCAATCCCACGCGCCTCGACGCGCAGGCCATCCTGCACGGCGACACCCTGACCTTCGATTCGCTGCAGCTGGTGCAGAAGGACCTGCTCGACCTCACCGGGCGCGGAAGCCTCGACCTGGCGGCGCCGACGCCCTCGTTCAGCGGCACGCTCGAGATCGGCAGGCTGCAATTCCCGTCGGCGTTCACCAGCTACGTGCAGATCGCGCTCGCCACCAGCATCCTCGGTGATGCCACCACCGCCGGAAGCCTGAGCGGCGAGCTGGCGATCGAGAACAACGCCGTCTCGCGCCTGCACGTCGTGCCGCAGGACATGGAAGTGCACGCCCACATGGGACGGCTGAACATCTCGAAGATGAACGGCGACGTCTACTGGGCGCCGGTCGGCACCGAGGCGCGCATCTCCCATGTCTCCTGGGCGTCGGGCGGCGCCTATGGCCTGAGCGGCGGCGCCACGGAGTTCGACTTCGTCGCCTACGGGCTGAATTTCGCGCTCGCCCACCGCACCAAACTACCTGTGTTCGACGGCGCCATCGACATCGAGAACTTCGTGCTGGCCAACCTCGGCGCACCGGACATGGAGGTGGCGTTCAAGGGCTCGGTCGAGCCCATCAGCATGCCGCTGCTGGCGAAGGCCTTCGGCTGGCCGGAATTCAGCGGTACGCTGGCCGCGACCGTGCCGGCGGTCCGGCTGAAGAACGACGTGCTCACGTTCGATGGCAACGTGGAATCGGACGTGTTCGGCGGACACATCGTCGGCAGCAACATCCGCCTGCAGGATCCGCTCGGCAATTACCCGCGCTTCTTCGCCGACGTGCGCGCGCGCGACCTCGACCTGTCGCAGGTGACGCAGACCTTCGAGATCGGCAGCATCACCGGCAAGCTCGAGGTCGACATGCTGGGCCTGGAGCTCTTCAACTGGTCGCCGATCGCATTCGACGCGCGCCTCGCCACGCCCAAGAGCGACAAGTCGCGGCACCGCATCAGTGCCAAGGCGGTCAGCACGCTCGCCAACGCCGGCGGTGGCGGCGGCAGCGTCATGCAGGCGTTGCAATCCGGCGTGCTGCGGTTCTTCGACGAGTACAACTACGAGAAACTCGGCATCCATTGCCGGCTGCGTGGCGACGTCTGCGAAATGGAAGGCATCGAGCCCACGACCAATGGCTACTACATCGTCAAGGGTTCGGGCATTCCGCGCATCGACATCGTCGGCAGCCAGGCGCGCGTCAACTACCGGCAGCTGTTGTCGACGATCAGCGAGACGAATTTCAGCGGGGCCACCACGCAGTAGCCCGATGGACGCGGGGCGCGTTCCGGCCAATAATCGCCGCTGATTTGCCTTATGGACGGATTCAGGGCGCGTTCATGGCGACGACCCGATCATCCCTCGCGCCAGGCTTGCGCCCGGATACAAGGAGTCTTCGATGCGACGCGTATTGCCGCTGAAAATTGCACTGGCGAGTCTGCTGATCGCCGCGTGCGTGACCATCAACGTGTATTTCCCGGCCGCTGCCGCGGAGCGGGCCGCCGACGAGATGATCGACGACATCACCGGCGACGCACCGGCCAGGACTGCGCCGCGCTCGCAGCTGGCGCCGTCCCGTGAGGAGGCTGCTCCGAACGATTTGACGGCGGCGATCGGCGCGGTGCTGTACGCGCTCGTGCCGGCCGCGAACGCCCAGGCCTCGGCCGAATCGCTCCGGGTCCACTCGCCCGCCATCGACAGCATCCGCGCGTCGATGCGCGAGCGTTTCAGATCCCAGTTCGGCAAATTCTTCGACAGCGGCGCCGTGGGCCTGACCGCCAACGGCCTGGTCGAGGTGCGCGACCTGAACGCGGTCGCACTGGCCGACCGCGCCACCGTGAAGCGGCTGGTCGCCGAGGACAATGCCGATCGCACGCAGCTGTATGCGGAGATCGCCAAGGCGAACAATCATCCCGAGTGGGAGGCGGACATCCGCAAGATGTGGGCCAGCCGCTGGGTGAAGCGCGCCCAGCAGAAAGGCTGGTACTACAAGGGCGACGACGGCTCCTGGAAGAAGCAGGCCCAGTGAGCCGATGGCCTTGATCGCGGGGCCCGATCCGTCACGCGGATCGGGCCCCTTCCTTTTGCGGCGGCGTGGCGTGCTGATTGTCCTGTTCCTGGTGGCGATACTCGCGCTCGGCGCGCTCGTCGGCGTGCGCGCGTTGCTGCAGTGGGCCACGTTTCCCGCGCCGCCTGCCGGCTCGGCACGGCCGGGCGAGCTGGCAGCCGAGCGCGGCGAATCGCTGTGGTTCGACATCGAAGGCAGTCGCGTCGAAGCCTGGCTGCTGCCGGCGGCCGTCGACGGCCCGGCGCCGCTGCTGATCTACGCGCATGGCAACGGCGAGCTGATCGACTTCTGGGCGAAGCCGTTCGCGGCGCTGCGCGCCGCCGGCATCCACGTGCTGCTGGTGGAGTTTCCCGGCTATGGCCGTTCGGAAGGCCGGCCCTCCGAGCGCAGCATCACGGCGACGCTGCTCGCGGCCTACGACCGCGCGGTGCGCGATCCGCGCGTCGATGCCGGACGCATCGTCGGCTACGGCCGCTCGATGGGCGGCGGCGCCATCGGCCAGCTCGCGGCGCGGCGCCCGCTGGCCGCGCTGATCCTCGAATCCACGTTCAGCAGCCTGCGCGACATGGTGCGCGCCCACCGCGTCCCGGACTGGCTGATCCCGAATCGCTTCGACACGCGCGCAGTGCTCGGGAATTATCCCGGCCCGGTCCTGCTGATCCATGGCCGGCGCGACGAGATCATTCCGGCGACGCACGCCCAGGCACTCGCAACCGCCGCGCCGCGCGCCGCACTGCACCTGCTGCCCTGCGGCCACAACGACTGTCCGCGGCAATGGGAGCTGATACTCGGTTTCCTCGCGGCGAATGGCGTATCTAGAGGGCCTGACCAGGAGGCACCATGAAGATCATCACTGTGGGTTCGGGACTGGCGCTGGCATGCGCCGCGATGTTGCTCACCGGTTGTGGACTCGCCGACGTGGGCGCGAGCGCGGCCGCCGAAGGCGCGTCGGCCGCCGAACAGGCCAAGCAGGGCAAGGAACTGGAAGCCAAGGTGCAGAAGCAGATCGAGGAGGCGCAGCAGGCCGCCGCCGATCAGCGCGCCGCGGCCGAGGAAGCCTCGCAGTAGTCGGAACGCTACTCGCGCATGCCGGTGCCGCGGTTCATGAAGAACACGGCGACGGCGAACATCACGATCGCGGACGCCAGCATGATGGTGAACGCCACGAAGACGTTCACGTCGCTGGTGCCGAGGAAGCCGAAACGGAAGGCGTTGACCATGTGCAGGATGGGATTGGCGTACGACACGTGGCGCGCCCACTCCGGCAGCAGGGTGATGGAATAGAACACGCCGCCGAAATACGTGAGCGGCGTGAGGATGAAGGTCGGGATCCAGTTCACCTGGTCGAAGTTCCTGGCGAACAGCGCGTTGATGAAACCGCCGAGCGCGAAGATCACCGAGGTCAGCACCACCGCCGCGACGATGACCAGCGCGTGGTGCACCTGCAGTTTCGTGAAGATCAGCGACACGATGGTCACGGCGCCGCCGACCAGCAGGCCGCGCACCAGGCCGCCGCCGACGTAACCCAGCACGATGATCCAGTTGGGCAGCGGCGCGACCAGCATCTCCTCGACGTGCTTGCCGAACTTGGCGCCGAAGAACGACGACACCACGTTGCCATACGAGTTGGTGATCACCGCCATCATGATGAGTCCGGGCGCGATGTACTGCATGTACGGCACGCCGTCCATCAGGCCGACGCGCCGGCCGATCAGGCTGCCGAAGATCACGAAGTACAGCGCCGAGGTGATGGCCGAGGGCACGATGGTCTGCGCCCAGATGCGGATGATGCGTCCGTACTCGCGGATGACGATGGTCTTGAGACCGGTCCAGCGCGCGCGTTCGAGCCCCTTGGGCGAATCCGCCTCGCGCGACACTTCGGCGGCGTCGCCGCTCATGCGCGTGTCTCGCCGTTGCGGCGCTCGACCAGTTTCATGAACAGTTCCTCGAGGCGATTGACCTTGTTGCGCATGGACAGCACACCGATGCCCTGCTCGGAGAGCTTGGCGAACACCTCGTTGAGGCTCTGTTCCTTCGAGACTTCCACCTCGAGCGTGTGCTCGTCGACCAGCTCGAAATCGTAGCCGGGCACCTGCGGCACGCTCGACACGGCTTCGCGCAGGTTCAGCACGAAGGTCTCCGCCTGCAGCTTGCGCAGCAGGCTGGACATGCGATCGCGCTCCGCGATCAGCCCGCCGTTGATGATGGCGATGTTGCGGCAGAGCGTCTCGGCCTCCTCGAGGTAGTGCGTGGTCAGGATGATGGTGGTGCCGCGCGCGTTGATCTCGCGCAGGAAGTCCCACATCGAGCGGCGGATCTCGATGTCCACGCCCGCCGTGGGCTCGTCGAGGATCAGCAGCCGTGGCTCGTGCACCAGCGCGCGCGCGATCATCAGCCGGCGCTTCATGCCGCCCGACAGGCCGCGCGCCATCTTGCTGCGCTTGTCGGCGAGCTGCAGCAGCGAGAGGTATTTTTCGGTGCGTTCGCGTGCCAGGCCGCGCTCGATGCCATAGAAGCCCGCCTGGTTCACCAGGATGGTCTGCGGCGTCTCGAACTGGTTGAAGTTGATCTCCTGCGGCACGATGCCGATGCAGGCCTTGGCCGCCTCGAGCTCCTGGTCGAGATCGTGGCCGAACACGTTCACGGTGCCGGCGGTCTTGTTCACCAGCGAGGTGAGAATGCCGATCAGCGTGGTCTTGCCGGCGCCGTTCGGACCGAGCAGCGCGAAGAAATCGCCCTGCTCCACGTCGAGATCCACGCCTTTGAGTGCCTGGACGCCGTTCTTGTAGGTTTTCGTCAGTCCGCGAATCGACAGTGCGTGCATGTTGCCTGCGAGCTTGGAGTATCCCGCGGGGAATTCAATCAGCCAAAAGGGAGGGGAATCCTACTTGGGAACGGCTTCGTCCATCACGCTCTTGAAGATGCCGTCCCAGAAGGGCGCCGCCGGGTTGTCCTCGCACTGGTCGGCGGCCTCCCGCAGGGCCTTCGGCGAGGCTTTCCACACCTTGGCGTCGACGTAGTCGCCCGCCTCGCTGCGCATCGCGGCGTACATGGCGGTGGCCATGCGCGGCATGAATTCGATGGCGGCCGGGTCTTCCGACACTTCACGCAGCAGGTTCCACTCCCAGAGGAAGTCCGAGCAGCGCATCCGCTTGATGCGGGCCTGTTCCTTGTCGGCGAGCTGCGCATCCGGCTTGGCGCGCACCGGCTTGGGCTCCGACTTGGTGGACTCGCGCAGCTCCACCTCCATTTCGATGCTGCCGACCACCGGCCGGCCGGACGCATCGATCGCCGGACGAAAGCGCGCACTTTCCAGGACCTTGACCAGCTCCTGCTCCAGTCCGTCGGTGGTGTTCTCGGTCACCAGCACTTCGCGCACGCGGCCGTCTTCACCGACGCGCACCGTGGCCGTCACGTGACCTTCGAGCTTCTTGCCGCGATAACTGATCCTGGCGGTGCGCGTGCCGGCGATGACTTCCGGATCGCTCGGGCCCGTCTGGGCCTGGGCCACGGCGCAAAACATGGTGGAGGCGAGAATGATGGCTAGTGCGCGTGCGGACGAGCGCATGGTCGGCTGGCTCCTTGGCTGTGCTGTGTGCGACTGCCCGGGCGCCGGCCAGGCAGCGACCGGCACCCGTCGCAACGGGTGCCGGCAGCCTGGCTTGTTAGAACCCGCGGATCGCGCGCAGCGCCCGCTGCGCGTCCACGAATCCGAACCCGGTGTCGAAATCGAAACCGTTGGCATTATCGACCCGTTGCGGACCGATGTCGCCCCCGTAATTTCTCAGTTTCATGTCGTCGGCCGTCAGCCTGAGCGTCCAGTAGATGAGATCAGGTGACAGATTGCGCGGTCCGATGAAGCGCTTACGGGCTGCGATGTCCCGCTGGCGCTGGTCGAGCATCAGCGCCGCGACCGCGGCCACGTGCGGCGCCGAAGCCGACGTGCCGAAGAAGTTCGGGAAGCCGTCCGGCTCGTCGGTGCCGGGGATCTCGAAGTCGAGATCGAAGAAGGCGAACGAAGTGTTGCCACCGTCGGGGCCGGTGACGCCGGGCTTCAGGCGGATCTCGGGGAACGGCAGGCGCTTGCCGTTCTTCTTGAAGAAGATCGGCACGCCGCCCGCGGACGAGAAGTTGTTCAGGCAGGCCGGCTTGCATTGCGGGCGCAGCGGGCTGCCCCACTCCTGCGTCTGGTACCAGGCCGCCGCCCCCACCGCCTCGGCGCCGGCCGCATTGGCGTGGCCGTAGACGGTGCCGCTGGCAGTGTCGTATTCGTTCGGCGTGAACAGCCCGGCGTCCAGGTCGAACCACACGTACTTGAGGTAGTTAGGCGACGGGCCCTCGGCCAGCTCGATGCCGATCTGCGCCTCGACGTCCTCGCCCGTGGTGTTGACGAGAATGGCGGATTCGATCGCGTCGAGGCCGACGTTGAAGGCCACGCCCGGGAACTGGCAGACCGTGTCGGCCGGAATGAAGTCCGGGCAGAAATCCAGCAGGTCGCCGTTGGCGTCGAAGAACCACACGTCGACGTCGCTCTGCGCGCCGCGCTTGCCATTGGCCGACAGGGACGGCTGGTCCCACTGCAGCGTCAGCCAGGTGACGCTGCCGGCGCCGAGCGTGGCGCTCTGCAGGCCGTCCACGCGGCGGCCCTTGTCGAAATCGTGCCGCAGGCCGAACACGCCGGCCTGGTTCGACAGGCGGAAGGCCGATTCGTACGAGGCGCGCGCATCGTTGCCCGCCGACGAGAAGTACGCCACGCCCTTCTTGTAAACGTCGTCGACGGCCTGCGCGATGATGCCGTCCTCGAACATCGGCTCTTCGAAGTAGATGACGTCGTCGACGATGACCTTGGCGCCGGCCTTGGCGAGCGCACGGATGCCATCGGCGAAGTCCGCGTCGCTCTCGAACGCGGTGTAGAAGGCCTGCGAGGCGCCCGGCGCCACGTCGTGGATGATCTGCATCATCGCGCGGCCCTCGTCGGTGCAGTCCGGGTCCGGCGTCGTGAACATGTCCTTGAGCACCAGCACGTCCTTCGGCAGGTCGTTGCGGGCGATGTCCTGCGCGGCGCGCGTGAACGGCCCGCCGGGCTCGAGCGGCCCGGTCGCGCAGTCGTAGCTGTCGGACAGCACGCCGACGCGGATGCCGCGGCCATTGACGCCGCTCTCGGCGCGCGCGCGGTTGGCGCGCAGCGAGCGATCGCCCTGCGTGGTGACCGAGCCGGCCCGCGTGATCGCGAGCGTGGGACGCATGAATTTCAGCCCGGCAGTCCCCGCCATGTCGGCGAGCGCACCCACGGGAACGCGCCCGGACACCGCCGTGTCGTGCAGCTTCGCGTCCTTCATGCCCTTGGCGACGAGCTGGGCGCGCAGTCCCGCGAGGTCGTCACCATATGCGCTGACGGAGACGTAACCCCCGCGCGAGTGCAGTCCCGGGATCTTGCGCGTGCCTCGCGCCGTTTCGGTCTGCAGGTTGCGCTTGGCGGCGGCCCGCTGCATGACCGACAGCAGCGGCGCGAGCCGCGCGGCATTGCCCGACCGCGCCGCTTCCTTGAAGGCGACGGCTTCCTGGCGCGTGGCGCCTGCGGCATTCAACGAAAGGAACGTGCCCACGGCGGCCAGTGCCGCGATGGCTGTTTTTCGGCTGATCATGATGCTCCCCGAGTTATGTTGAGTTGGCGGGCTCCTGCCCGCCGCGTTGTTCTCGCGCGTACCTCTTTCGTCCCTGAGGCAATCCGCGCTAAGGCGAGGGAGCATGCGCCGCCAGCGTGTCGGCGGCAAGCCGTTGAATTCCGCCGAGCAGCAGCTCGTGCAGGCGGCCGTCGGCGCCGGCTGACGCCGTCGACAGCAGCGCGCGCCAGAAGCCGATCTGGTTCGACCAGCGCGGGCACAGCGCAGCGGCGTTGCGTTCCGCCGCCGCTTCCAGTGCCGCGAGCGAACAGGCGGCCAGCGATTCCACGGCGGCGATCGTCGCGCCGAACACCAGGCAGGCCGCGCGCGGCCGGCTGCGCGCCAGGTGCCAGCCGTACACCAGCATGCGACGCGAGATCGAGCGCGCCGCGGCGGTGTCGAAGAATGCGGCGCCGTCGCGCAACGCAGCGTCGTGCACGCCGGCGCCGCGCAGCTCCAGCCAGCGTGGCGCGCATCCGAAGCCGGCGTCGAACAGGCTGAAAGGCGCCGCCGACAGGCGGCGCACGGCATGCGTGGGTAGTTCGGACCATTGATCGCGCAGTGCGGCCAGCAATGGCGGCAATGCGGCGCACCCGGTCTCGGCGGCGCGCACCGCCAGCAGGCCGAGGCATTCGGCATTGAGCTCCGCCAGCGGCGCCGGGTCCACGCCCTGCGAAGGCAGCCAGTGCCGGCCTGCGTCGCGTGCCTGGGACGCCACACGGATCGCCATCTCATTCCTCCCCATTCCCGCGAGATATCTTGCGCCGCGTCCCCTTGAAAGTCATTTCCAAATTTGGGAAATTTTTCCCAAATTCGAAGGATCGCAGTAATCCACTCCAGGGCAGGAAAAGCATGCGCATCTCCGACGACCGCTACAGCCGCGACCGGCTGCGTCTCGACCTCGCCTTGCGCTTCATCCAGCACGAGGCGCGCACGCACACCATCCGGGCGTGGACCGGCCTCACCGACGATCGCATCCGCAAGCTGTACCGGACGTACCTGTACGAAGCCGGCGGCACCGGCGTCGCGCGCCATCGCGGCAAGTCGCCGCGCCAGGCGGCGTTCTTCACGCGCAGCACGCGCATGCGGCGCGAGGCCGCGGTGTTCGCTAGCGTCAGCAGCCTGTTCGGCCTGATCACGCGCGAGAGCATCACGGTGGAACGCGGCTCGCAGCCACCGCCCACGGTGGCGCGCGGCACGCTGCTCTGCGAGGCTTTCGAGACCTACCGTGCGCTGGTCGGCGAGCCGCAGATCTCCTTCGAGCACGCGGTGTTCCTGCTCGGCGCGCTGCACGCCGGCGACGAGCTTCGCGTCGCACATTGCCGTGAATGCGCCGGCGTGCTGGTCACGGACCGCCTGGCGCTGCGCACCCCGGTGTGCAACGAGTGCGCCGGCGCGCGCAACGCCGCCGCCAGGGAAACCGCCGCTTAGCCGCCTCCGGGCCTGGTGGTAGATTCCGGCGGATGGACCTCCGCCCGACGTTCTTCTCCAGTCCGTTCCTCGACCGGCGCGCGGAGCTGCGCGACGACCCCGGCTGGGTCAGCGCAGCGCGCTCCGATCCCGGCACGCGCTACGTATTCGCCGAAGGCGCGCGCCAGCTGGTGCGCGTCGGCGTCGAGGTCGAGATCGCCTGGCTGCGCAACGACGACCCGCTGGTGGCGCGCGCCGCCGACGACTCGCTCATCTTGTTAGGCTGGTTCCGCGGCGAGCGCACCGTGCTGATCGAAGCCGGGCACGACGCGCTGGCGCGCGGCGATGTCGCGCTGCCGGAGGCCACCGAGCTGCGCGAGCTGCGGCCGCTGGCGCCGATGCTGCCCGCCGACTCCGCCTCGCTGCTGGCCTACGCGCGCGCGCTGGTGCTGTGGCGCGCACGGCATCGCCATTGCGGCGTCTGCGGCGCGCCGAACACCAGCCTGCGGGCCGGGCACGTCATGCGTTGCACGCGCGCCGGATGCGGCACGGAGACCTTTCCGCGCCTCGATCCCGCGATCATCGTGCTGGTCACCGACGCGAGCGGCGAGCGCGTGCTGCTCGGGCGGCAGGCGGCGTGGTCGCCGGGCCGCTATTCGACCATCGCGGGATTCGTCGAGCCCGGTGAGAGCCTGGAGGACGCCGTGATCCGCGAGGTGGCCGAGGAGACCGGCGTACTGGTGGGCGACGTGCGCTACCACTCCTCGCAACCCTGGCCGTTTCCGTCCTCGCTGATGCTGGGTTTTCGCGCGGTGGCGCGCACCGAGGCCATCACGCTGCGCGACGGCGAGCTGGAGGATGCCCGCTGGTTCACGCGCGCCGACCTCGGGGCGGGCAACCCGCCGCTGCCGCCGCCCGGCGCCATCTCGGCGCGCCTCATCGACGGCTGGTTCAACCGGGCGGACGACCCGCCGCCGCGCGGGTGAGCCGATGTGCTTGTTAGTCATCGCGTGGCGCTGCCACGCGCAGCAGCGCCTCGTGGTCGCCGCGAACCGCGACGAGTTCCATGCGCGGCCGGCGGCGGCGCTCGCGCCGTGGCAGGATCCGCCCGGCATCATCGGCGGCCGCGACCTGCAGGCCGCGGGCGCCTGGTTCGCCGTGGACACGCACCGCCGGACCGGCATCGTCACCAACTTCCGCGAGTTCGGGCGTCGCCGCCGCAGCGCGCCATCGCGCGGCGCGCTGATCCCGGGATATCTGGCCGCAGGACAGTCGCCGCGCGACTACCTGCAGCAGCTGGAGACCGACGCGCCGGGCTACGCGGGATTCAACCTGTTGCTGGCCGACCGCGAATCGCTCTGGTACGCCTCGAATCGCGCCGACCAGTTCGCGCGCGAGCTGCCGCCCGGCATCTACGGCCTGTCGAACGAGTTCCTCGACACGCCGTGGCCGAAGCTCCTGCGGGTGCGGTCGCGCTTCGCCGCGCTGCTCGAAAGCCCGCTGTCCGCGGATGCCGACGCGCTGGGCGCGCAGATGTTGACCATGCTCGGCGATCGCGAGCCCGCGCCGCCCGACGCGCTGGCGCCGGGCGACCTGTCCCCCGAATGGGCTCGCAAGCTGTCGGCGCCGTTCGTGGTCGATCCCGGCTACGGCACGCGCTGTTCCACGGTGTTGACGATCTCCGCGGACGATTCGTTGCGGATCGTCGAAAGGCGCTTCGCCGCGGATGGCTCCACCACCGGCGAATCTGAATATTCGCTGAACGCCGGGTCTTGATCGGGTCGACACAACGGCGCGGAACCCGCGCGCAAGTGGCCGACTCTCATTAGAATTCCACACCTTCCGAGCCGCCCTCAGCGGTGTCATGCCGACATTGCACAAAAACGAACGCACGCGCCTGTCCGTCTTGCGGTTGCTCCTGGTGAACGCGCTGCTGGCCGTGCCGGCCTTCGGCGGGCTGGAGGTCGAGGTGCGTGGCGTCGAGCAGGAGGACATCCGCAACAACGTGCTCGCCTATCTATCGTTCGAGCGCTACAAGGACTCGGACGACCTGTCGCCGGAATTCGTCGAACGCCTGCAGGAACGCAGCGAGCGCGAGGTGCGCTCCGCGCTGCGTCCTTTCGGTTACTACGAGCCCACGGTCACCACCCAGGTGGTGCGCGAGAACGGCAAGGACCAGGACTACCGCGTCACGGTGAACGTGGTTCCGGGCAAGCCGGTCGTCGTCGAGTCGGTCGACGTGAAGGTCACCGGCCCGGGCGCATCCGACCGGGTGTTCACCAGCATCACCAGCGACCTGCCCATCCAGGTGGGCGACCGCCTGAGCCACGCCAACTATGAATCCCTGAAAGGCGGCCTGCTGCGCGCCGCGGCCACGTACGGCTATCTCGACGCGCGCATGCTGAAGAACGAGATGCGCGTCGATCCGCGGGCGCGCACCGCGGACGTGACGCTCGAATTCGAAACCGGCGAGCAGTACAAATTCGGCGCCACCACGATCGACCAGGACACCATCGACGAATCACTGGCGCGTCGCTTCCTGCGCTACCAGGAGGGCGACAAGTTCAATGCCACCGAGCTGCTGCGCACGCAGTTCGCGCTGGACGACAGCCTGTATTTCTCGACGGTCGAGGTGCTGCCCGAAGACCGCGACCGCGAGACGCACACCGTGCCCATCGGCATCACCGCCGAGCCCAACCGGCGGCACCGCATCCAGTACGGCGTGGGGTACGGCACCGACACGCAGACGCGCGGCACGGTCTCCTGGGAAGACCGGCGGGTGAATTCGTCGGGGCACCGGTTCCGCACGGAGATGCGGGCGGCGGCGCTGGAGCAGTCGCTGGATTCGTCGTACATCGTGCCGATCGGCGACCCGGCCACCGAGAAGTTCACGTTGCAGCTCGCGGGCGAGCACGAGCGGCTCGCGGACATCGACGACCAGTCGATCAACTTCACGCCCGGCGTCACGCACGTGCGTCACTCGTGGTTCGGGCGGAACGACTGGCAGCGCGTGACCTACCTCGAGCTGCTCGACACGCGCTCCAAGTTCGTCGAATCGGACCGCGTCGAGGAACAGACCCTGCTGATCCCGGGCATCAGCTTCGCGCTCGTGCCGCCAAACTACCTGGGCGAGGCGCTGTTCAGCCGCGCGCTGTTCCTGGAGCTGCGCGGCTCGCACAGCTCGCTCGGCTCGGACTCCAACTTCCTGCAGGCGCACGTGCAGGCCGAGCGCGTGTTCGACTTCGCCTGGGCCCCCAAGTGGCACGTGTACATGCGCGGCGAAGTGGGCGCGACCGCGCTGTCGCGCACCAGTGGCCTCGCGCCCTCGCAGCGCTTCTTCGCCGGTGGCGATCGCAGCGTGCGCGGCTTCGGGCTCAATGCACTGTCGCCGGTCGCGCCGGCCACCAACGCGGATGGCTCCCCGAGACTGGACGAGGACGGCAACCCGGTGCTCGAAAAAGTCGGCGGCAAGCACATGCTCGCGGCGTCCGTGGAACTGATCCGCGACCTGCCATGGAAGAGCCTGTCGGTCGCCGTGTTCGGCGACGTCGGCAACGCCTTCGACGAGTTCGGCGACCCGCTCATGTACTCGGTGGGCGTCGGCGTGCGGCTGCGGCTGCCGGTCGTCTCGGTGGGCATCGACGTGGCGCAGGCGCTGACCATTCCGCCCGGCAGCACGGAACGTCCCGGCCCGCGCCTGCACCTCAACTTCTCGCCGAAGCTGTGATGAAGCGACGGCTCAAGATCCTCGCCCTGTCGATCGGGCTGTGCGTCGTCCTGCTGGTCTCGTTCCTGGCCTGGATCATCTACACCGAGGCGGGCCTGCGGTTCGCGGTGGCGCGACTGCCGGAGAAGATGGGCAAGGTGACGCTGCGCATCGAGGACGTGCACGGCACGATCGCCGGCGGCTTCCAGGCGCGGCTCGTCGAGGTGGACCACGAGCTCTCCTACGTGCGGGTCGAGAACGGCAGGGCGCGCGTGAATTTCTGGCCCATTCTCGTGGGTCGCATCTCGGTGCGGCGCGCCGACGCCGACCTCGTGCTGGTGCAGGTCAAGCCGCGTCCCAAGGACCGGCCGATCAAGCCCCCGAAATTCATGCCCGGCTTCCTGAGCATCGGCGCCGAGCGCGCCACCACGCCGCTGCTGGTGATCATCGCGCCGAATGGCAGGCGCGTGGAATTCAACGACGTCAGCGGCGCCGGCATCGTCGCCCACAAGATGATCCGCGTCTTCGAAGGCAGCATCACCTATGGCTTCCTGCACTCGCGCGCGATCGGCGAGCTGCGCGCCGCGGATCCGATCCGGCTGCGCGGCGAGGCGACCACGCGCATGCTCATCGAGGGGCAGCCCGAGTGGCGCGCCGACGCGACGTTCGACGGCGATCTCGACAAGCTCCCCCTGAGCGGCAGGCTGCAGGTGCCGTTCCGTGCCGACCTGCGCGGCGAGTTGCTGGATCTCTCCAGCAACTTCCACTGGACCGGCACCGCCGATGTCCACAACTTCGACCTGCAGGCATTCGGCGCCGGCGACGCGCTCGGCGTCATCAGCGGCAAGCTCGACGTCGGTGGCGAGAAGAACGCCTTCCACGGACGTGGACCACTCAAGGTCCCCGGCCTCGGCGCCGGGCTGTTCGACGTGGTGTTCGAGGGCAACTACGACGACCACGTGGTCAATGCCACGCACTACGAGGTCACGCATCGCGCCACGGGCAGCCACGCCGAGGGAGCCGGCACCATCGAGGCGGTCGACGGCGGCCCGAAGCTGGTGCTGAGCGGCACCTGGCGCGAACTGCGCTGGCCGCTGGCCGCGCGCTTCACCGAGCAGACGCCGCAGATCTTCAGCAGTCCCGGCGGACACTATCACCTCGAGGGCGTATGGCCCTACGCGCTCAGCGGCCAGGGCGAGCTCTACGTACCGCGGCTCGATCCGATGACCGTCGCGCTGCGCGGCGCGCTGCACAAGGATCATCTGCAGATCGCCGAGCTGCAGCTCGGCGCGTTCGGCGGCCAGGCCCTGCTCGCCGGCGAGGCGCGCTGGACGCCCGCGCAGAGCTGGGCGCTCGAGGGAGCGGTGACGGGACTCAATCCGGCGACGTTACGGCCCGGCTTGCAAGGCGCGCTCGACTTCACGATGAAGGCCAGCGGCGCGCCGTTCGGCAGTGACAACGTCGACTTCGCGTTCGATGACCTGCGCGGCCGGCTGCGCGGCAATCCCGTGGGCGGCGGGGGCCACCTGAACAAGCAGGGTGAGGACTGGCGCTTCGACGCCGTGCGCGTGCGCGCAGGAACCACCAGCCTGGCCATCGACGGCAACCTGGGACCGAACCGCACGCTGGACCTGGAGTTCGGCATCGACGCCGACAACCTCGCGCTGCTCGCCGAGGGCGCGCGCGGCACACTGCACGCGCGCGGGCGGATTTCAGGTTCGTCCGGCGCGCCGGTGATCAAGCTGACCGCGCAGGGCGCCGGCATCGAGAACGGTGACCTGAAGATCGACAGCCTGGCGGCGAACGTCGACGTGGACTGGCGCGGCCAGCGCAATTCGCACGCCGACGTCGCGGTCTCGCAGCTGACGAAAGGTCAGCGCGAGCTCACGAAGTTCAACGTGGTGCTCGACGGCACGACCAACGACCATTCCTTCAGGGTCGACGCGCTCGCCGCGCAGAACACCCTGCATCTCGACGGCCATGGATCGTTCGTCGACAACGTCTGGAACGCGACCATCCGCGCATTGACCGTGGACGACGACGCCAACCTGGACCTGCGGCTCGATGCACCGGTGGCCGTCAGCGCAAGCGCCGCATCGCTCAAGGTCGGGGCGCTGTGCCTGCACGGCCGCGTCGCACAGCTGTGCGGCGAAGGATCGTGGACGCCGGCCAGCTGGAACGCGCGCGCGGATGCGCGCAACCTGCCGATCAGCGCGCTGACCGCCGGACTCACGCCGAAGGTCGAGTACCAGGGCACGCTGAATGCCAGCGCCCGACTCGGCGCCACCGACGGCGGGCGCTTCGTGGGCGAAGCGCGCGCGGACCTGCTGGACGCCGCCATCCGGCACAAGCTGGCGAGCGGACGCACGGACGTCATCAGCTTCGGGTCCGGCTATCTGACGCTGAACGCGCAACCTGACTACATGCTCGGCGAATTGCGGCTCGACGCGGCCGCACGCGGCCTCATCGCCGGGCGGATGCGTGCCGACCGCAATGGCGGCGACATGATGGATTGGCCGCTGCGCGGCCAGCTGCAGATGGCCACGCGCGAGCTCGGCTTCATCACGCTGTACGCGCCCGACATCGATAGGGCCAGCGGTCACTTCGATGCGAACATCAGCTTCGACGGCACGCTCGGCCGGCCGCGCGCCAGCGGCATCGTGAAGCTGTCGAACGCCGAGCTCGACCTGTACCAGCTCAACCTGGCGCTGCGCGCCCTCGAGGTCGAAGCACGCATCGCCGCGAATGATCTGCAGTTCAGCTCCACGGCCAAGGCCGGCGCCGGCACGCTCGCGAGCTCCGGCCGCATCGAGTGGCGCGACGGCCAGCCGTATGGCGACATCCGCCTGGACGGCGAGAACCTGCGCGTCGTCGACGTGCCGGAAGCGCGCATCGATGCGTCACCGGACCTGGATTTCCGCATCGCGGCGGGCGACATCTTCGTCAAGGGCGAGGTCAAGGTGCCGCTGGCGCGCATCCGCCCCGCCGACCTGACCAATGCCGTGCTGCCCTCTGCCGACGAGGTGCTGGTAGGCCCGACCGACGAAGTCGAGAAGGAGCCGTTCCGCGTGACCAGCGAGATCACCATGACGCTGGGTGACAAGGTGACCATCGAGACCTACGGATTGTCGGGCCACGTCACCGGCAGCATCACCGAGCGCACGCTGCCGGATCAGCCGACGCGCGCCACCGGAGAGCTGCAGGTCAAGGACGGCCAGTACACCGCGCTCGCGCGCAAGCTGGAGATCGAGCGTGGCCGCCTGATCTTCAGCGACCGCCTGCTGGTGGATCCCGCGGTCGACATCCGCGCGGTCAAGGAATTTCCCGACGTGAAAGCCGGCGTCAACGTGCGCGGCACGCTGCGCGAGCCGCGGCTCACGTTCTTCTCCGAGCCTTCGATCCCGCAGTCGCAGATCGTCTCGCTGATCCTCGCCGGCGGCTCGCTCGAATCGGCGCAGAGCCAGAATCGCGTGGGCAGCAACGGCGGCGCGTCGCAGGAAGTCGCGGGCCAGGCCGCGGCGCTGATCGCCGCGGAGCTCGGCAACCGCATCGGCATCCCGGACATCAGCGTGGAATCCGACTTCGACAGTCTGAACGATCGCGACATCGGCACCTCGCTGGTGCTCGGCAAGTACCTCTCGCCACGGCTGTACCTGAGCTACGGCATCTCGCTCACCGAGTCCATCAACACCGTGAAGATGCGCTACACGCTCGACGACCGCTGGACCATTCGCACCGAGGCCGGCAAGGAACGCAGTGCCGACCTGGTCTACACCATCGAGAAATGAGCACGCTCGAAATGTTCGCCGATGGCAGCGCCGGCGCCGTATCGCTCGGCCCCGGCATCGCGCTGCTGCGGGGCTTCGCGGATTCGGCGCGTCTCATGCCGATCGTCGAGCAAGTGGCGGCGGTCTCCCCGTTCCGGCACCTGGTGACACCTGGCGGCCAGACCATGTCGGTGGCCATGACGAACTGCGGGCCGCTGGGCTGGGTCAGCGATCGCGGCGGTTACCGCTACGATGCCCGTGACCCGCTGACCGGGATGTCATGGCCGCAGATGCCGGAGGAGTTTCGCGGGCTCGCGCTCGCGGCCGCCGCGCTCGCCGGCTTCCCCGAGTTCGCGCCGGACGCCTGCCTCGTGAACCGCTACTCGCCGGGCAGCCGGCTCACGGCGCATCGCGATGCCGACGAGCAGGACTTCACGCAGCCCATCGTCTCGGTGTCGCTGGGCTTGCC